>JAGRGI010000068.1:1272-2165 GCA_020445565.1 Chromatiales bacterium | reverse complement strand
GATGCATCGTCTGCAGCGCCTGCCACGCTGGGTGCCATGCTGGCGCCGGTGAACAGAGCGGCCAGGGACAAAGCCGTTGTCGCGAGTTTCGCGGTTTTCCGCATCGCTTATCCTCCTATCACTATCACGAGTTGTGTGTACGTTCCGGCTTGGGGTTTTATTTGTGTGCCAGCCGCTCGTCGCGTGTCCGCGACGCAGGCAGCAGTCGTCGAGAGCCGGTCGATTTTATTAACCCCAATCAGGGTCAAGCCGGTAGCATATAGCATCCAAGGGCTTTCGCAAGTCCCTGCCACAGCTAATTTTTCATTAAAAAAAACTGATGGAATAAACTACGGTCTGGCGCTTCTTTTATTATCTTCATCGTCGAGTTCCAGCTTCAATTCGGCACGCCGTGATTCGTAGCGCGACGCATCGTAGAAGCTCACCTCGGGCTGTTTGAGCGCAATGTCGAGCTGCAGCACGGCGGCCTCGACATCCCCAATAAGATAGTAGTATTCCGCGAGGTAGGCATGGCCTTCACTGCGCCTGCCCTGGTCGCCCGCTGCCCTGGACAATAATTCGTAAACGCGTGGGTCGTCATCGCGGAAGGCACGGTACGCCGTGAGCTGCTCGTCAGCGACGCCGGGCTTGCCGGCGGCGAGTGCCGCTTCGGCGAACGCGATATTCAGCGCGTAGCTGCTCGGAAATTTGGCGACCGCTTTCTGCAGGCGCTCGAGCGCTGCGGCCTCCTTGCCCTGGTCCATATCGGCCTGCGCCCGCGAGACGATGAATTCGACGCTGTCGGGGTGGGTCTTGAGCAGCTCGCTGAGCATCTCGGCCGCGGCCTGCGGCTGTTTCGCGCGCAGCTGCGCACGCGCAATGCCATAGCGCACGGCCGCTTCGCTGCGGTATCT
>JAGRGI010000068.1:0-1195 GCA_020445565.1 Chromatiales bacterium | reverse complement strand
TAGCGCAGGTCCTCGGTGTTCTGACGGTACGGGAATTGTTCCGCGCGGCCGAGCGCGTCGGCGGTACGGCTCGTCGTTACCGGGTGGGTCATGAGGAACTCGGGAAGCTTGCTCGCATACACCCGGTTCGCCTTGCCCATGCGGGAGAAGAAAGACGGCATGGCGCGCGGCTCAAAGCCGGCGGAAGAGAGGATATCGATACCGACGCGGTCGGCCTCCTTCTCATTGGAGCGTGTGAAGTTGATCTGCTGTTGGATCATCGCCGCCTGGCCACCGATTGCGGCGGCGGCGGCGGCATCGCCACCGATCGTCGCGCCGAGCACGATGGCGGCCAGCAGTACGGCCGCATTCGGCAGGCTGAGCGCGCTGGCGGATTCCCAGGCGCGCAGCAGATGTTGTTGGGTGACGTGTGCGATCTCGTGCGCGACCACGGCAGCGAGTTCGCTTTCGGTATCGGTGGTCGAGATGAGGCCGGTGAATACACCGATGTTGCCACCCGGACCCGCGAAGGCGTTGATCTGTGGATCGTCGACGACGAAGAAGTTGAACGGCGTGCCACGGGCATCGCCGGCATCGACCAGGCGCTGCCCGAGGTGTTGCAGATAGTCGGTCATCAGTGGGTCGTCCATGACCTTCTGTGTGCGTCGCACCGAGCGCATGAAGGCCTTGCCGAGCTCCCGCTCACGCTTCGGCGTCATCAGTGTTCCGGCGGAGTTGCCGAGATCGGGCAGGCTGGTGTCGAGCGCGTAGACGCGCGGCGTGATCGGCATCAGCAGCAGCCAGCTGAGCAGGATGCGTGTGGCGAAGGGGGCAAGACGTCGAGTGTTCATGCGGTCTCGTGGGTGCAACGGCGTTTGGCGACGGTATCCGGTGATACCGTTGGCCACGTGTCAGGCGATGTTAGCAGCTACGGCCGCAGTCGCCGTGACAGCTTGCGCAGTGCGGCACTGGTGCCGTCGTCTTTCCTCGCTATGCAAACTTCGGCGGCGCATCGCGCTGCGCGCCGTCAGTTCAGCTGTATACGCTGACCCCACGGCACACTGTCCCGGCCTTTGACCAGCCAGATCACGGGATAGTTCGGTTCGTGGGGCGGGAATTGCCCCTGGGCATCAGTGAAGTAGACCAGCAACTGGGGTTGCTGACCCTGTTCATCGAGCCAGTCGAATACCGGTCGGAAATCGGTGCCACCGCCGCC
>JAGRGI010000067.1 GCA_020445565.1 Chromatiales bacterium | reverse complement strand
AACGTCACCAGCCCCACCTGCATCCGCGAGCTGGATGCCCAATTCGGCCTGAACATCGGCGGGCAGTTCATGGACGCCCTGCTCGCCCGATTGCCGTGAGGGGCATCAGCGCACTGCTGCTCCTGCTGTTTCTGCTGAGCGCCTGCGAACCGCCGCCCAAGCAATTCGAAGACCGCTTTCTGGCCTTTGGCACCCTCATCGACCTGACCATCGCCGGCACCGACCCAGCCACCGCAAAACGGGCATCGGCGTCCATACGCCAGTCCCTGGCGCGAATGCACGACGAATGGCACGCCTGGAAGCCCGGTCCGCTGACGCACCTGAACGAGCGTCTGGCCACCGGCGACTGGACCGACTGCCCGCCATCGCTGTGCCCCCTGCTGAAGCAGGCACAACGCCTGTCACTGCGCAGCCACAACACTTTCAATCCGGCCATCGGCAAGTTGATCGCGCTGTGGGGCTTTCACGGCGACGAACCAGCCCCGCATCCCTTCCCCGCTGCCGACAGTATCGCCGCCCTGGTGCGCGCCGCCCCCGGCATGACCGACCTGGCGTTCGACGGGAACCGCATTCGCAGCCGCAACCCGGCACTGAAACTGGATCTCGGCGCCTTCGCCAAGGGTTATGGCATTGGCCAGGCTTTGCAACAGGCCCGCGACCTGGGTCTGCGCGACGCCATCCTCAATGCCGGCGGCGACCTGATCGCCATCGGATCGCGCCTCGGACAGCCCTGGCGTATCGGCGTGCGATCCCCCTTCGACGACAAGGTGGTGGGCAGGCTGTTGGTCAAGGATGAAGCGGTTTTCACCTCCGGCGGCTACGAACGCAACTACATTCATGAAGGTAAGCGCTATCATCACATCATCGACCCGGCAACCGGCTATCCCGCCCAGGGCAGCGCCTCGGTGACGGTGATACATGGCGACCCGGGCACCGCCGACGCGGCAGCCACCGCGCTGTTCGTCGCGGGGCCGGAGCGCTGGCGACAGGTGGCGGCGGACATGCGCATCGACCAGGCATTGATGATCACCGAAGACCATCGTCTGTTCGCCACCGCCGCCATGGCCAAGCGACTGGAACTGGCGCCGGGCTGGCGCCTCGAACCAGACGGGTAAACGGCCCACCGAGGACCGGACTTACACCAATGAACGGCTTCGTTGTTCAACCCTACCGCAGCAGCCCCAGTGTTTTCGTACCCATCGCCCTGTTGGTGGTGGGCATCCATTTGGCGATTCTCAGCATCAACTTCGCCTTCGAGATGCCGAAACAAAAGGATCAACCCCAGCAGACCCTGGACATCGTCATCGTCCATCACCGCGACCGCGAAAAACCCGAGAAGGCCGAACTGCTGGCCCAGGCCAATCAGGACGGCGGTGGCGAACAGGTTGAAGAGGTGGTTCCCAAGAGCCCTGTGTCGTCGCCCAAGATTCTGCCCGACGACCGCCAGACCACGCCGCAACAGGCGGCCCAGATCCCCAAGCCCACACCGCCGCAACGCCCCAAGCTGGTTCGGCCGCCCAAGCCCAAGGACCCGCCGAAACCCAAGGTAGCGGAGCTGCCCAAGCCGCCCGAACCCGAACCCGCCGAACCCACCGCTGCCGAACTGATACGCGCCACCCTGGAAAGCGCGCGCCTGTCATCGCTGATCGACGAATCGGTGGAGAATCTGGCCCGTGCCCCGCGCAGCAAGACCATCACCGCGCGCACCCAGGAGTTCGCCTACGCCAGTTATATGAAGGCCTGGGAGCTGAAGGTGGAGCGTATCGGCAACCTCAACTACCCGCAGGATGCCAACCGACACCGACTCACCGGCACCCTGCGCATGGACGTGACCCTGGACCCGGAGGGTGAGGTTCAGGCGATTCACATCGTACGCTCCTCCGGCAACAAACAATTGGACACCGCCGCTCAGGAAATCGTCCGTCTGGCCTCGCCCTACGCCCCCTTCACCGCCCTGATGCGCGAGGAATTGGACGAGCTGCACATCATGCGAACCTGGGTCTTCGACACCCGCAACCAGTTGTTCAAGGACTGACAAGACAGCACCACGCGGCAAAGTTATACTCTGCTCATGCATACCTCCAACAGCTACCTGACGGGGCAGTTTCTGATCGCGATGCCGGCTTTGCCGGATCCGAATTTCTCCCGCACGGTCTCCTATATCTGTCAGCACAGCGATCAGGGCGCCATGGGGCTGGTGATCAACCGCCCCCTGGACATCGACCTGGAGGAGATCCTCAAGCACATGGATATCGAGATCAGCCAGGAGAGCGCCCGCCGCCAGCCGGTTTATCTCGGCGGCCCGGTGCAGCCGGAACGCGGGTTCGTGCTGCACTCCCCGATCGGTGAATGGGACTCCAGCCTACGCGTAAACGACGAGCTGGCGGTCACCACCTCACTGGACATCCTGCGCGCCATCGCCAATGGCGAGGGACCGGATGAATCCCTGGTGTGCCTGGGCTACGCCGGCTGGGGTGCGGGCCAACTGGAGCGCGAGATCGTGGAAAATTCCTGGCTCAACGGCCCTTCGGATCACCAGATCCTGTTCCACGCCGACGTCGAAGCACGCTGGAATCTGGCCGCCGCCGCCCTCGGGGTGGATCTGTCCCTGCTTTCCGGCGAGGCCGGACACGGCTGAGGTGAGCAACACCGAACGGTCCCGCGTGGCCCTGGGCTTCGATTTCGGCACCCGACGCATCGGCATTGCAATAGGCCACGAACTCACCGGCGCGGCGCGAGGTCTCGTCACCCTGCGGCGCGACAACCGGCCGATCGATTGGGACGCCATCGGTGCCCTAATCGACGAATGGTCCCCGAACGTGCTGGTCGTCGGCCTGCCGCTGGCGCTGGACGACGCCGAGCAGGAAATGACCCACGCGGCGCACCGCTTCGGGCGCCAGCTGCACGGCCGGTTTCGACTGCCGGTATATATGGTCGATGAGCGGCTCAGCTCCCTGGAAGCCGACTCGCGGCTGCGCGATGCCGGGGTGTGGGACAAACGCAAACGCATCGCCCTGTCGGATCAGACCGCCGCCCAAATCATCCTGGAGACCTGGCTGCAAGACCGTGGAAACCTCAGCACTCTCGTCCATTGACATCGAATCCACCCTGGATGCCATGGCCGCCGCCCTGAGCAACCAGTTGGCCGCCGCCGGCATCACCCGGCCGCTGGTCGTCGGCATCCACAGCGGTGGCGTCTGGATCGCCGAAGCGCTGTTTAAACGCCTGCGGCTCACCGAACCCATGGGCACGCTGGACATCTCGTTCTATCGAGACGACTTCACCCGCATCGGTATGCACCCGGAGGTCAAACCCTCGGACCTGCCCTTGTCCGTGGAGGAGCGTCACATCATCCTGGTGGACGACGTGCTGCACACCGGCCGCACCATCCGCGCCGCCCTCAACGAGATCTTCGACTTCGGCCGTCCCGCCTCGGTACGCCTGGTCACCCTGGTGGAACGCGGCGGACGGGAGCTGCCCATCGAACCCAATGTGGTCGGCATCCGCCTCATGCTGTCCGCCGACCAGCACATCAAGCTCACCGGCCCCAGCCCGCTGAAACTGAGCATGACCGCCGCCCCCCATAACGCCGAGGAGCCCGATTCCGGTGTCTGAGCCCGTCCCGCCCGCACATCGCTGGGGCAGCCTGCAAAAAACCGCCAATCTGCAACTGGGCCCCAATGGCCGATTGCGTCATTTCCTCACCCTGGAAGGACTGCCGCGCACCATCCTCGAACAAATCCTGGACACCGCCCAGTCCCTGGTCGGCGTCACCGACCGCACGGTGAAAAAACTCCCGCTGCTGCGCGGCAAGACCATCGTCAACCTGTTCTTCGAACCCAGCACCCGCACCCGCACCACCTTCGAACTGGCGGCCAAGCGCCTGTCCGCGGACGTGCTGACCATGAACATCAGCGCCTCGGCAACCAAAAAGGGCGAAACCCTGCTGGACACCCTGCGCAACCTTGAAGCCATGCACGTGGACATGTTCGTGGTGCGCCACGCCGACAGCGGCGCGGCCCATTTCATCGCCCGCCACGCCGCGCCCCACATCAGCGTCCTGAATGCCGGCGACGGCCGCCACGCCCACCCCACCCAGGCGATGCTGGACATGTTCACCATCCGCCACCACAAAGGGGAATTCCACCGGCTGCGGGTCGCCATCGTCGGCGACATCCTGCACTCGCGGGTGGCGCGCTCGCAGATCCACGCCTTGAATATCCTCGGCACGGGCGAGGTCAGGGTGATCGCACCCAAGACACTCCTGCCCAGTTGCCCCGAGAGCCTGGGTGTGCAGGTCTACCACAACATCGACGAGGGCCTGCGCGACGTGGATGTCGTCATCATGCTGCGCCTGCAACGGGAACGCATGGGCAGCGCCCTGCTGCCCAGCGGCCACGAATACTTTCAACTCTACGGCCTTACCGAGGATCGCCTCTCCCTGGCCCAACCCGACGTCATGGTGATGCACCCCGGCCCCATCAACCGCGGCGTTGAGATGGACTCCCAGGTGGCCGACGGCCCCCACTCGGTGATTCTGCAACAAGTCAGCTTCGGCATCGCCGTGCGTATGGCGGTCATGTCCCTGGCCATGCGCTCCTCCGAAGCCATCGCGCGAGACCTGCCGGCATGAGCAGCCAACGCATCCACATTCAAGGCGGCCGCGTGATCGACCCGGCCAACGGCATCGACGCCGAAATGGATATCTACATCGCCAAGGAAAAGATCGTCGCCGTGGGCTCGGGCCCCGAGGGATTCCAGGCCGACCAGACCATCGACGCCAGCGGCCAGATCGTCTGCCCCGGTCTGGTGGACCTGGGCGCCCATCTGCGCGAACCGGGCCAGGAACACAAGGCCACCATCCGTTCCGAGACCCGCGCCGCCGTGGCCGGCGGCATCACCACCCTGTGCCTGCCGCCGGACACCTCGCCGGTGGTGGAAACCGCCGCCGATGTGGAGCTGATCCGCCGCCGCGCCGACGATTCCGATCTTGCCCGCGTACTGGTCATCGGCGCCCTCACGGTCGGCCTGCAAGGCAAGGAACTCAGCGAGATGATGCAGTTGCAGCGCGCCGGCTGCGTGGCCATGGGCAACGCCCACAAGCCGATACGCAGCAGCCTGGTACTGCGCAAGGCTCTGGAGTACGCCGGCACTTTCGGCATCACCGTGTTTCTGCAACCGGAAGACCCCGACCTGGCCGACGAAGGCTGCGCCCACGAGGGCGTCGTCGCCGCCCGCCTGGGCCTGCCGGCCATCCCCGAGGCGGCCGAAACCGTCGCCCTGGCCCGCGACCTGGAGCTAATCCGCCAGACCGGCGCCCGCGCCCACCTGGGTCGGTTGTCCTCAGCCCGGGCCGTGGAAATGGTCGCCGAGGCCCGCGCCGCCGGCCTGCCCATCAGCGCCGACGTCAGCGCCCACCAACTGCATTTGACCGAAATGGACATCGGCGACTTCGATGCCCAATGCCACGTCCGCCCGCCGCTGCGCACCCAGAGAGACCGGGACGCCCTACGCGCCGGCCTGGCCAACGGCATCTTGGATGCTGTCTGTTCCGACCACCAGCCCCACGAACCGGACGCCAAAATGGCCCCCTTCCCGGTCACCGAACCCGGCATCTCGGCGCTGGAAACCCTGCTGCCCCTGACCCTGAAAATGGCGGACGAGATCGGCATGCCCCTGATCGACGCCCTCGACCTGGTCACCGCCGCCCCCGCCAAGATTCTCGGCATCAAGGCCGGCACCCTGAGCATCGGCGCACCGGCCGACATCTGCCTGTTCGACCCCGCGAGCTGGTGGACCGTCTCGCCGGAAACCCTATATAGTCGTGGCCTGAATACGCCCTTCATGGGCTGGGAACTGCGCGGCACCGTCACCCGCACACTGGTGGGCGGCCGCAGCGTGTTCGTGGCCCCCAGCCCGGCGACCGAAGCATGAACCACCGCGCCACCCTGTTCGTGGAACAGGCCCCCATCCTCTCCCACGAAGCTTTCGAGGGCGAGCAATACGTTCTGCGCCTGCAAGCCCCCCAATGCGCCGCCGCCGCCCAACCCGGCAGCTTCGCCCACCTGCAATGTGACCCGCAGCGCCCCATGCGCCGGCCCCTATCCATCATGCGGGTATCGCCGCAGGATGGCTGGGTGGATTTTCTCTACAAAGCGGTCGGCGAAGGCACCCGCCTGCTAGCCGCCCGCAAACCCGGTGAAATCGTCGACTGTCTGGGCCCCATCGGCAAAGGCTTCAGCGCCACCCCCGAGCGCGACATGCCCCTGCTCATCGGCGGCGGCGTCGGCATCCCGCCGATGATCTTCCTCGCCGAACACCTGCGCGCCGGGGGCAGGCACAAACCCTTCGTCATCATGGGCTCGGAAGTCCCCTTCCCGTTCCGCAGCCGTCCATCGCGCTTCATCGTCCCCGGCATGCCCGAAGGCGTGATCGCCGCCATGCCGCTGCTGGAGGAATGGGACATACCCAGCCGTCTGGCCAGTTTGCAGGGCTATCCTGGGTGTTTTGAAGGGTATGTGACCGATCTGGCCCGGGCTTGGCTTGGCGCCCTGCCTGCGGAGACCTTGCAGAGGATAGAAGTTTTTACTTGTGGGCCGCATCCTATGCTAGAGGCTGTTGCCGGCTTGGCTAGGGAGTTTGATCTGCCTTGTCAGGTGTCGTTGGAGGAATTTATGGCTTGTGCGGTTGGCGGCTGTGCCGGGTGTACGGTTCGGGTGGAGACGCCCCAGGGGCCTGCGATGAAGCGGGTTTGTGTGGATGGGCCGGTTTTTGAAGCTGGGGCTGTTTTTCCGGCGCCGGTGCGTGAGTGATGGCGGTACCGACTGGTTTTTGGGTCGATTGGGGCTAGCGTTATGAAGTATCGGGTTTTAGCGACTGTGGGTATGTTGGTGATTATTGTCGTGACTGCTGTTGTGGTGCAGTGGGTGGTTAATCAGTAGGGGGTGTTGAGCTCCACCGGGCCAGTGGTTTTGCGGGTGAGCGTCGCTTGGCCAAGTGATATGGGTGGGTCGCCTTTGAGGGTTTTCTTAAGAGGCTGTGGGAGAACGACTGGGACAGGGACACAGTTGAGGTATCTGCACTTTTGGTGGTGAGGTGTTTGGCGTTGGCGGGATTATATGTTTCAGCGGGTTGCGTTAATTTAGCTTGTTGTCTCTGTCGTAATTGATTATTCCAGAACCAAGATCTATATAGCGTTCGACCAGCAAGATACTGAGGAATTTCGGAGAACCGAAAATGAAATCAATATCCCCTTCGAAGATTATAGAAATGTTAATTCAACAAGGCTTCCAACATGTAGAGAATATCTGGGATTCAAATACCGAAATACCAGAAGCTGTTAGCATACTCGAATGACATAAGCGGAGCTAGAAAAGCGACTTGAGGCTTACCACACCAATCCTGATGAAGGATCTCCCTAACAGGAAGTGAAGAAAAAATATTGGAGCAATATTTAAATGCACTTTATCAGAAAGGAAACAGTAGAAACGTTATAGAAGCGCACGAATGGAACGAGAAACTTATGTTTAATATAGAAGCTCAAGCGTAGACAACTATACCAATACTTAGGAAGAAATACAGATGACAAAAACGAAAGACTACTGGCCAACTGAGGGAGCTCAACATCACAATCTAAGCCGAAACGTAATCTACATGGATAGGCGGATCCGCTCCTTCTTAGACGGTGATCAATACACTTTAGTTGTTGCAAGCAAAGGAATGGGGAAAACACTTCTTCTTAGAGCCAAGAAAAATTTACTAGAAGAAGATCCAGAAGGTATATTAATCATACCGAGGAATATCGAATACGACGAACCGGACCTCAGAGGAACCCTTCCGTCGAAAGGGTTCGCTCACATTAGGTTATGGGAAGATATTTGGACTGCCTCTATTATCTTTTCAATATTAACACACCGATGGAACAGCAAAGATGAAGTAAATGATCATATAGATCAAATTCAAATCCACATTGATGGGCTGGACATAGATCCAAGTTTTAAACGAGACGTACTGTCTGATATTGAATTTCGAACTCAAAATCTTCCATCCTATTACCTATCGATGATCTTGGATAGAAGCACCGGAGCCGTAGAGAAATTCGCCAGATCAATGCGGCAAGTTGATGAATTATCTAGGAAATTTATCAATAGTGGAACTTCTGTTTTTATCGATGCTTTTGATCAAACCTTAACAGCGCATTTTTCTCACGACATTGATGCTTGGCGGTGTGGACAGCTTGGACTGGCCAAAGCCGCAAGAAAACTCCATAACATGAATCATCACATAAAGGTGTATGCATCTCTTAGACAAGAAGCATGGGCTGGTTTTGACGATGATGATCGTGAAGCGATTAAGGGAAGCGCGATAATTCTAGAGTACAGCGAGAATGATTTAAAAAAAATGTTTGAACATTGCATTAGGCTCTATGCAAATAAAAAAGACACCGCCGCTTTTATGGGGGTGAAAGAAATTCGAAATGGTTGGTGCGATGTACAAGAAAAGCCCTTTTCATATATATTTCGACACTCCGCCGGGACCGCCCGGTCACTAATGTATATTGGGGGCGCGCTAAGCAAGTTGGATCTAGATGACTTATCGGAGGAAGAGAATATCGAGTCCATTCGCAGATGCATCAACAAGGTCGGCGCTGACAATATACTAGAAGACTATTTACTTGGGCAGAGAAAAATATTTTTAAAAACATTGTGCACTCTAGAGTTAATTACCAAACTGATAAAACTATTACCCTCAAACGTACTAACAGGAAAGTCTTTAAGAAGTATTAATCAAGAATTTTGCAAGGATGTTGGCCTTGACATGAATTCAAGTCACCCTTTCTGCGAATTATATAATCTTGGGCTTCTCGGTGTTGTGGAGCGGGATTTGGCGTCAAACACTGAAGAACAACATTTCCGAAAACCATATGAATTTCAGTGGGGACAGATCCACATAGTAAGGGCCGAGTCAATTTACTTAGTCCACCCAAGCCTGTTAAGGGCTATTAGCGACCAACGCACCACCTTTCATGTCAATACCATCAATGTTATAGGGAGCGGTCGGGCCTGGATTAGGAAAGACGGGAGAGACGGCATTCCACTAGTTTTCTTATCCCATTCGTCAATAGATAAACCCGTTATCGACGAGATATTTCCTACATTCGAACATTTCATGAACCTCTCATATCCCTGCAATTTTTGGTATGATGCATGGAGCATTAGAGCGGGACAAAACATACACCAAGAAGTCGAGAAAGGAATAGAAGGTAGCGATATTGTCTTAGTGTTTATTTCAAAAAGTAGCTTAGAGTCGGGTTGGGTAGAAAAAGAATGGAGGACAAAACATTACGAGGAAATTACCAGCAGAGAAATACAAGTTGTTCCAATCATTATCGACTCTACACCACCGGAGAAACTGCCAAATTTTCTACGAACAAAGAAAGCACCTTCCTACTACCTTGGAGACAAAGATAGTCAATCTAGAATACTTAAACAGCTAGCCGATGACATTGCGCATCATATCAATACTCGGCTATGCAATGCCCTTGAAAGATTGCGCTAAGCACGTGGTTGATAAGCGTTTGATTACAGACAAAAACAAATAAACACAAATATCGGAATTGACAACTGACGATAAGACGGAAAAGGAGGGGCCTCAGGCACCCCCCAAGTTCCGAAGTTACTCTCCCTGTATCAGAAGTTCCCTCAGGCAAAAATCCCAGGTTCATTCGGCACCGGGGATGCCGCCATTTCCGGCCGCTTCACGCAGTCGGAAATAGTGAAAACAGGGAATCGAAATTTTCGGGGCTGATGGATTCCATGCGTGCACGCATGGAATCCATCAAGCGCATCTTTAAAGGACGAAGCGGATACCCAGGGCAACCACGTCTTCTTCAACATCGGCAACGCCGTTGTCGCCTTCCAGGTCGGTGCTGCGATAACCGGCGTGGATGCGGGTACGCTTGGAGAAGTTATAGAAACCACCCAGCGAGAAGGAAACGCCGTCCAAATCATCCTGCTCGTAGTTGGCGACCCAGCCAGCCAGGGTGATGTTGCCCAGCTTGTAAGTGGCGCTACCAAAAAGGATTTCAGCTTCGTCGTCGCTGTTGCCGCCGGTGATACCGCTGCCGTCGCCGTAGAACACGCCCAGTTCGGTGGATTCGTACTGCGCGGCCAGGGTCAGATCGCCGGTCTGGAATTTGCCACCCACCTTGTAGCCGTCAAAATCGCCGCCGGAGGTCTCGGCGTGATTCGTAGCGCCGAACACTTCGAAAGAGCCGGCATCGTATTTCAGGAAAGCGACATAGGAACCATCCTCGACGCCACTGCCGTTCTGGTTGGCAATCTCGTCGGCGATGTACTGAACGTCGGCGGTGATGGCGCCAGACTTCACGATGACGTGAATCACGTCTTCCAGGTAGGAGCTGTGGCCGAAGTTCCCCAGACCGGCGCCGCCGGACATACCGCCGTTACCGCGCGCCTGTAGGCTGGTGGCCAGGAACGGGTCATAGGCAACGGAGACGGCCTTGTAGCTGCTGTTCATGGTGCCGGTGGAGAAAGTGAAAACATCATTCTTCATACCGACATAGGATTCGCGCTGGCCTAAACCGGCGTTCCCTGTGGGGTCGAAGCTGAAGTTGATTACACCGAAGGCGGTCCAGCCGTTGTCCAGCTTTTCGCTGCCGGTGAACTTGATGAAGGAGAAGCCGCCGGACTCGTCGGCGTCGCCGGTGCGCACGCCATCCAGGCTGCCGTTATTGTCGAAATCGGAGATTTCGGTCTGGATGCCGGCAGACACGCTCACGTCGGCCAGGGCAGCAAAGGGGGTAGCCAGGGCAGAGGTAACAGCGAGGGCGATCAGTTTTTTGTTCACTTTATATGCGTCTCCAAAACGGGTTCGATATGACCCCGAAACGTTGTTAATGTACCAAATTTATCAATATAAAGCAACCAGATGTTCTTTTTAGACAACAGAAAACCGCATCATTTACAACACATGTGGTATTTAGGGTACGAAATAATTTTTCCCGTTGCCATCGGATCAGGCTCCTGGTGGGGATCCAGGAACGCTTTCAAGGTGTTCGGCTCAATATTGTCAAACAGTCAACGCCTATGGCTTCCGTGGAAATCGAGACAACGGCACACACCAGATCACCGCGCCCAGCCCGCTTGATTTTCAAGACTATCTGACACTGCTTGATTGGACCCGCCGGACAAGCGCAGATTCATCCCCAAGATTCTGACGCGCCTGCACATCGATCCCAGCCAATTCATACCTCTGCGGATTGCATGTTGAAGGCTTTCGGAACCGCCGTTGGCACGGAAAGCAACCTGGTGCCGCTGTGTGCCCAGCGACAAACTCGGTTTCTCTGGGAGCTACAGGCGACACATCGAATATTCACCCAGGATTGGGCCGCTTGAGATCAGCTTCGACAAACACCCAAGGCCGGGTAGACCGTTGAAGCCAGGCCGCGGCCTTATCGTGCGCTACGCAGACGGGCTTCGACGCGAATTGCCGCCATGAGTTTCTCGTCGGCCACGTCGGGGTAAGCCGGATAGAATCGTTGTACCTCCATGACGTTTTCTCGCGCGGCCTGCTCCAAGCGCACCCGGTCATCGCGGCCCAGACCGTGAAGCATCAGAAGTCGTGGGGCTTTGCGCCACAGATAGCGTTGGCAGAGTTGGTGGTCGGACTCGTTTTCCCAGTCCTCGGACAATAGCAACGGTGGAAACCGGATCGTCTCGTTCGGGCCACGTTGAAACCAGGAGGCCCGCGGATTCCACCCAGCCCGTTCGTTCACGAGTCTTTCCACCCGGTAGTTGACCGGCGGAGTGCCGTTCTTCTGTTCCTCGACGGTGGCGGCAACCGTCATGCGGACAGCCGGCAGGGATGACCACTCGGGGCTGTCGGGGTAGAGCGCCATTTGCTCCGCATTTGTACAGGAAAAAATCAGCGCCAGAGGGGCTTCATCACGCTCATCCAACAGCCAGTACTCGAAGTGATCTGCGGCTGGAAGTGGCAACTTCACCTCTCCGAGGTGATGTGCCAATTCGTCGAGTTGCCGATTGACCTCCGCGGTGTTGAATAGGGTGGGCAGGCCGAGATTTTGCGTGCCATCTCTCGCTATTGTGCCGAGGATAATATAGTGATGGCGGATCGGCTTGCCGCGAACCTCGCTTTCACGCCTTTGCTCGGCAACGGGAGGGCGCCGGAATTGGACCTCCCAAAGCTCGCCATCCATGGTGAGCGCCCGGACGCTTCCGGCTTCAACAATTTGCACCTGACCTCGGTAGGGAGACAGGAGGCGTTTGGAGTAAGAGCGGACCATGGGAAGTTCTTGAAATCCAACGCAAGACGAATGTATTCAACCCTACAACGAGAACCGTGCGCCGTCCAATGCGTTTCATCGGCCTGAGCCCACCCGTTCTCGATCGGCGCCTGCAAGTGCAGTTTGTTTTTTCGCTATCTATACTGTTTGACAAGCCCGAGCACCGCCCACCATCGCGCGAAAGATCCGCAATGACAGGCGATGACACCGAATGGCTGCCGAATGGAGTCAAAATCCAAAACAGTTCCGGCGCATCTCGCTTGTGACGCAACGGTTTCCGAGGGATGCACGAGGGCAAATCAGTGCCGAACATAATTCTGCTGGGTACCCGCAAGGGTACGGTGATCATCGATCGCTCGAACGCTGCCTGGCATGTCCGCCCGATTCAACATGCGGGCATTCCCGTTTGCTACGCAACCCGTGACCCCCGCAATGGGACCCTGTGGTCTTCCCTCGATCACGGACACTGGGGTCCAAAGTTGTCACGCTCTATCGACGCCGGGAAAACCTGGGAGGATGTGACGTCACTCAAGTACCCGGAGGGTGCACGCTACATCGTCAAGTACCTGCCCACCCCGGACTTCGACCCGCAGGCGCCGGAGGGACAACCCGAGTACGCGGAAGCCACTGTGTTCAAGATCTGGAACATCGCCTTCGGGAATACCGAACAGCCCGGCCGCCTCTATGCCGGCACCATCCCCGGCGGCCTGTTCGTCAGTGACGACGGGGGAGACAGTTGGAAACTCAACCGGCCGCTGTGGAATCACGAAAGCCGTGGCGGCGACCTCTTTGCTGGTGGCGCGACCAGCGAAAACCGCTGGGGCGGCACGCCGGCCAGTATCGACTATGGCGTGTTCGAACCAGGGATACATTCCATCGTTGTCGACCCCCGAGACTCCAGACACCTCCACATCGCGGTATCCTCCGCCGGCGTGCTCGAAACAACCGATGGCGGCAAAACCTGGGCCGGTCGCAACAGCGGTGTGCTGAACGATTATTTGCCGAACCCGGAAGCGGAATGGGGACACGACCCCCATTTCATTGCCGGGTGCGGCGCACAGCCGAATCACATCTGGCAACAGAATCACTGCGGGGTTTTCTACAGCGAGGACAGCGCGCAGAGTTGGAAGAAGGTCAGCCTACCCGATGTCGGCGTGCATTTCGGCTTCCCGGTTGCCGTCGACGCCGAGGACGGCCGCACCGCCTGGGTCGTCCCCGCCCAGGGAGACTTCCAACGCATGGCAATCGGCGGCGGTCTCTGCGTCGCGCGAACCGACGACGGCGGCCAGTCCTGGCAAGTGTTCCGCAACGGCCTGCCCCAGACGAACGCATACGACATCGTACTACGGCACGGTCTCGATATCGCGGGCGATCATCTGTGCTTCGGCAGTACGACAGGAAACGTGTATCTGTCAGAAGATCGCGGCGAAACCTGGCAATGCCTGGGCAACAACTTTCCGCCGGTGTATTCCGTTCGGTTCGGCTGAATGCTATGCCCACCGTGGCCATGACACCGCATCTCTACCATTTCTTTCCGGTACTGGAGAACCGCAAGATCACGTTAGCGGCGGGTTCAGTCGTCGAACTGCTGGCGGCGATCAACGAAATTGCGCCCGGATTCACCGACTATGTGCTTGACGATCGGGGTGCACTTCGTCGGCACGTCAATCTCAGCATTAACAACACCATGGTCGTCGACCGAAAGAAACTTACCGATCATGTCCCGGATGACGCAACCCTGTACATCTTTCAGGCGCTGAGCGGCGGATAAGGGGCCAGCGAACAATCGTTGGTATGAAACATAAGGGTTACCTCTTTGGTTTGGATGGCTTGATCAGCACCTTCATCAAAACCGGTAACCCTTTTCTTTTTCATGTGCGGTGCCAGATCAGGTCTGAACCACTACCGCTAATCGTCAATATCCTGACTGCTGTAGTCGTCGCCCGGATAGTCATCGTCCGGTCCGTCGTTGCTGGTCTCCACTTCACGCTTGGCCGTCCGAGGCGGCGGCGACTTGTCATCCCACTCCCGAACCTTGCGAGCGGGCGCAAAGCTCTGGCGGGCCTCCCTGAACGATCGGTCCAGCTCGTCCCGGGATATATCCTCTGAGCTCAATTCGCGAAGCTTGGGCTCCACAATCGGCACGGAATACTCCATGAATTTCTTTTTGGCGTAGTTGTAGAGCCAAACCCTGCCCTCGCTGCTCGCCTCCAAGGAAGGGTCCCGCACGATGGGGGAACTCTTCTCACCTGCGTCGAGGAACCCATACCAAATATCGTTAGTACTCATGTCGCCTCAATAGACCTCAAAAAGCACTGTGGGCAAGGTGGATACCGGTCGCTCAGCCGTTCAGGCCGGACCTCGCAATAGCCGTCTGACGGAATACTAGCTTAGACGGGAACCGCCGTACCATGGTCAATGGAATCAATGGGCGTCGCCGACTGTTCACTGCTGCCTCCGTGTCTAAAATTGACGAGGCAAGGCAACCTCCATCCCCCCAGGGCACACGTATGCGCGTCTTCTATTCCTTCTCCTTCAAGACTGATCTAGCGGATGTGGCGGCGCTTGCCGAACACCTGCAAGAACGGGACTATGAGCCGGCCATCCCCATCGACCGCCATATACGAGTCCACAACTGGCGCTCGCGCTTGGCGGAAGCACTACGCAAGTCTGACGCCGCCGTGGTTTTGATCACGCCCGAGAACGAGACAAATCCCTACGTCATGGGAGAGCTATGGGCGGCCCGTGTCATCTCGCAGATCAACCCCAGATTTGTTCTGGTGCCTGTCTTGAACAGGACGGGGGGTATTCCGGAATACGTCAGCGACCTGTACGTCGCCAACAGCCGGGGTGGCAGGATTACCGATTTTCGGGCGCTGGCCAGCGAAGTCGATGACATCGTCAAGGACAATCTGGCGTTCGAGATTGCGGTCTCCGATACCAAGCCCCGCGTATTCATAGGGCACGGACAAGCGGAGGATTGGAAGAAATTGGCCACGTTTTTGGAGAAACAGCTCGGCTTGGCTGTGGAAGAGTACGAAAAGAACTCGGCCATCGGCTATACCGTCACTGAGCGTTTGAAGCAGATGCTGGCCGCCTCGTCTGTCGCGATCATCGTCATGTCGGCCGAGGATGAACAGCAGGACGAAAGCCTCCGGGCGAGGCAGAACGTCATACATGAAATCGGGCTGTTTCAAGGCAGGCTCGGATTCGAGAAGGTAATCGTTCTCCGTCACGAGACTTGCGAAAGCTTCTCCAATATCAGCGGGATCAATGAGATCCAGTACAACGCCGGCAATTGGGAGGAAGTCTTCACCAAAATCCGGCATATGCTGCTACGTGAAAAGCTCCTTCTCACATCGCCGCTGACGCCCCGCTCAGACAAAAATAGCCTCACACAGGAACCTTGAATTCCCTGATGCTCGGAAGATTGGCCGTGAGGTCTCGGCCCGAGGAACGTGAACTGCTATTACGGCGCGCCTGATTCTCCCTCCTCCGTTCTTGCGCTGCCTTTCAGAGAATGGGCTGATCCGCCCCGCAAATCTTCAGCCTCATTTCAGCTTCGGGGATTAGGCTCGTTTCCATCCCGTCGATCCTGCCTTCGCGTAGCTCTCGCAACTCACCGCCTCCCTATTCGCAACCGTTGTGCAGGAATGCAGTTCGACAGGAGCTTACTGAACCTTCTTGGCAATCGTATTCACAGGAGCGTAAAGAGATGAGGCCAATCAAGTCAGCCCTGCTAACCGCAGCCATCGCAGGGGTCATCGGCACTGCCCAGGCCATCGAATGGCAAGCCTTGCCGGAGGTAGCCCCAGCGCCGGCAGACAACCCCACCACCGACGCAAAGGTGGAATTAGGCAAGATGCTGTTTTTCGACCCACGTTTTTCTTCTACGGGAACCGTATCCTGCTTTTCCTGCCACAACGTTATGGAAGGGGGCGACGATCACCGCCCGACTTCCGTTGGCGTGCATGGTCAGCTCGGTGGACGCAATGCACCGACGGTATGGAATTCGGCGTTCCATTCTGTCCAGTTCTGGGATGGACGCGCCGCCAGCCTGGAGGATCAATCCAAAGGCCCGCCAGTCAACCCTATCGAGATGGGCATGTCCGACTTGCAGGCAACCTTGAACCGACTGCGCGCCATCCCCGGTTACAAGCCCTATTTTGAGAAAGCCTTCGGTCCGGGCGATACCATCACGGTCGAAAACGCAGCCAAGGCGGTGGCGGCCTACGAGCGAACCTTGATCACGCCCAACAGCCCCTACGATCGCTATGTGAAAGGGGATAAGGCGGCGATGACCCAGCAGCAGGTTGCCGGCATGCAGACCTTCGACAGCGTCGGCTGCACCAGTTGCCACAACGGCCCGAATTTCAATGGCCCCAGCCTGCCGACAGGCCAGGGTTTCTTCATGAAGTTCCCCACCTTCGCAGACAATGCCTATGTGAGTGAGTACAAGCTGATGGACGATAACGGCCGGATGGAGGTAACCCACCAGGCATCTGACGCACATCTATGGCGGGTACCGACTTTAAGAAATCTGGAGTACACCGCGCCCTATATGCATACGGGGACGGTCAAGACCATGGACGAGGCCGTGCGGGTAATGGCCAAGACTCAGCTGAACAAGGATCTGGCGGACACCGAGGTCAAGGGCATCGTGGCCTTCCTGGGCGCCCTCAGTGGCGAGTTCCCGGAGCAGACCATGCCGAGATTACCGGCCACCCCGGGTGATCTGATCAAGTAGTCCCCGCCCTACCCTGCCAGGGTTTCCGATCCTGGCAGGGTTTGTTATTTGCGATCACCGGATCAAGACTCTCCGTACACCGCCAGTTCCCGCGCCGCCCTTTGCGCATCCGAATCGGCGACCGCCGCCATCGTTTCAATCCGGCGGATATAGTCCTGCGGCAATCCCGCCTCGCGGGCCCCTTCGAGGACATGCCGTTTGTACCAGTCGTAGGGACGCACCCGGGAATCGATGAGCGTCGCCACATAAATCTGCGCATCGAACCGTTGGCCTTCGTTCGCCTGTACGCTAACGGTTCGTCGCTCGTAACCGCGATGCAAGCCTTCGAACTCGTCGAGGACTGACAACTGCGCCTCAGACATTTCGTACAACACACCATAAACAGCATCCCCGACAACGGGAACGACATCGCATTTGGCCGATCCGTCGTTCAGACTGAGTTTGTGGAACACCAGGCGCTGGTCCTCCAGCCACGCGGGACCGACAAGCACGATCGGTCCAAACGCGCTTGCAGCCTGCGCCGGGACATGTTCGAGCCGTAGGCGAAGTAGAAAACTCCGGCCATCGACGGATCACCCCAGGGCGGTCAGTGCAAATGCTCGCGCAGGAAACTGCCGAAACGCGCCCAGGATTTGCGGTCCGCATCCACGCGATAGCGCTCGCCGCCCCACACGGTAAAAGCATGGGGGGCACCGCTGTAGGCGATCATTTCGTGTTGCACGCCGGCCTTTTCCAGTTCGTCGGTGAGGGCGGCGAATTGGTCCATGGTGATGGCAGTGTCGGCGCTGCCGTGCAGTACCAGAATTTCGCCCTTGGCCTTGCTGTAGTCCTGGCCCTCCGGCGTTTTCAGGCCACCGTGGAAGGTGGCGAAGCCTTTCATGTCGATACCGCTGCGGGCCAGTTCCAGCACGGCGGCGCCGCCAAAGCAGTAGCCCATGGCCACCGAGTTATCCACGTTCGCCCCGAGCACGGCCGCCTCGGCGATAGCAGCATTCATCAGCGCCCGCATCTTGACGCGATCCTTGTATAACTCGCCGGTGTGCTGACGCTTGTCTTCCACCTTGGTGGGGCGTACGCCGACACCGAACAGATCGGCGGCGAACACGGCGTACCCCATCTCCGCCAGCATATTGGCGCGCTTGACCTCGTAATCCGTGAGCCCGTCCCAATCGTGCAGCAACAGGATGAAGGGGGCATCCTCCGACGGCGAGACGTAATAACCTTCATAGGGCTGTCCGTTGACTTTGTAGTCGACTGTCCGTCCCTCCTCCGCCAGAGCCAGGACGGCGTAAGCAGACAGAAACACAAAACCCAGGATTCGCATCGCAAGCATGTCTGTGACCTCCGCAAGTCGTGAAATTTCAGTATAGAGGAACGCGGGCCGCCGCCAGACACTCCAAGCCGATGGACCTGGAACCGCGCCTGAGGCAAGATCGGCCCGGCCGGACAGATGACTATGAATTGACGTTCCTCGGGGAAACGCCATCACCGTGAAAACCCACCGAATCCGAAACTTCATCGCCTTGCTGATCACCCTGAGCACCGCCAGCGGCTTGGGGTGGGCGGTGTACGAACGCCTTGGGCAAACCGAAAAACCCGGCAAGTCCCGCAAGGAAAGCAAGGATCTGGTGGTACCCGTGGAAACAGCAGCGGTGGAACACGGCCCCATTGCCCTGCTGCGCACCTTCACCGGCACACTGGAACCGCGCTCCGAATTCGTGGTGGCACCAAAGGTCAGCGGTCGGGTGGAACGCCTGAATGCCGATCTGGCAGACGAAGTACGGCGCGGGCAGGTGCTGGCCGTTCTCGACGACGCCGAATTTCAACAGGCGGTGGTACGCTCGCGCGCCGATCTGGAGGTGGCCCGGGCCAGCAGTGCCGAGGCCGAGAGCCTGTTGAAAATAGCGGCACGCGAACTGGAGCGTATCGATCAGTTGCGCAGCAAGGGCGTCAGCTCGGAATCCCAGCGCGATACGGCGCGGGCGGAGCAGCTTGCCAAACAGGCCATGGTGCAGGTCACCAAGGCCCGCATTGCCAGCGCCCAGGCGGATCTGGAGTCGGCGCGCATCCGCCTGGGCTACACCCAGGTCAGCGCCGACTGGCGCGGCGGCAACGACAAGCGGGTGGTGGCGGAACGCTATGTGGACGAGGGCGAAACCGTGGCCGCCAACGCCCCCTTGCTGCGCATCGTGGAGCTGGACCCGATCACCGCGGTGTTCTTCGTCACCGAGCGCGACTATGCCCGGTTGCGCAACGGCCAGCAGGCCACCCTCGGCACCGATGCCTTCCCCGGCGAAACCTTCGCCGCCCAGGTGGAACGCATCGCCCCGGTGTTTCGCGAATCCACCCGCCAGGCGCGGGTGGAGCTGAGGGTCGACAACCCGAATCTGCGTCTCAAACCGGGTATGTTCGCCCGCGCCACCGTAATGCTGGAGCGGGTGGAAGATGCCGTCATCGTACCCGAGCAGGCACTGGCCCTGCGCGACGGGCGAACCGGCGTGTTCCTGCTGGATGCCACGGGAAAAACCGTGGTCTGGCGCGAGATCGCGGCCGGCATCCGCCAGGATAAAAAGGTTCAGGTGCTTACGCCCGCCCTTGAGGGCCGGGTCGTGACCCTGGGACAACAACTCCTGGACGATGGCAGTAAGATCACTATCGTCGACACGCAGACGGTTCGCAAACCATGAACCTCGCCCGCGCCAGCGTTCGTCGCCCGGTCTTCACCAGCATGGTGGTACTCATCGTGGTGGTGTTGGGTTTGATGGCCCTCAGCCGGCTACAGATCGATCTGCTGCCCAGTATCGAACTGCCCACGCTCACCATCCGCACCCAGTACGAGGGTGCCGATCCGGTGGTGATGGAGCGCCTGGTGACCCAGATCGTCGAGGAGATCGTCGCCACCGTGCCCGGCGTAGAGGAGATGACCTCCAGCTCCTACGAGGGTAACAGCAGCGTCAAGGCCAGCTTCGGCTGGGGCTCGAACATCGACAACGTGGCCGTGGACGTGCAGGCCACCCTGCAAGATGAGATCAGCGAATTGCCCGACGACATCGTCGGCCCGCGCGTCACCAAGTTCGACGTGGACAGCTTTCCCGTGGTGCTGCTGGGCATCTCCAGCAAGCTGGACCCGGTGGAACTCACCCAGATCCTGGAAGACCAGATCCGCTACCGCTTCGCCCGCATCCCCGGCGTCGCCCAGGTGGACCCCTGGGGCGGCTTCACCCGCGAGGTGCGGGTGGAGTTGGACCCGGCCAAGATCAATGCCCTGGGCCTGCCGCTGAACGACATCCTGGATGCCATCCGCAACGCCAACCTGGACCTGCCCGCCGGTAAGATCGAGAGTGGCGGCTACGAGGTGACCCTGCGGGCCCCGGCGGACTACACCGATCTGGCGCAGATCCGCGACACCGTCATCGCGCAACGGGACGGCGCCCTGGTGACCCTGGGCCAGATCGCCCAGGTACGCGACACCTATGAAAAGCTCAGCCGGGTGATCCGCGTGAACGGCGAACGCGGCCTGCGGGTGGCAATCCGCAAACAGGCCGAGGCCAACACCGTTGAGGTGGCGCAGCGGGTGCTGGAAGAGGTGGACGAACTCAACCGGCTGTTTCCGCAAATCCATATCGTGCCGGTGATCAATCAGGGCAATTTCATCCAACGTTCCATCGCCAACGTTGCCCAGTCGGTGCTCTACGGCGGTTCTCTGGCGGTGCTGGTGCTGCTTTTCTTCCTGCGCAATCTGCGCAGCACGGCGGTCATCTCCCTGGCCATTCCGATCTCGGTGATCGCCACCTTTGCCCTGCTCTACTTCGGCGGTTTCACACTCAACCTGATGACCCTGGGCGGGCTGGCCCTGGGCGTGGGCATGATGGTGGACAGTTCGGTGGTGGTGCTGGAGAACATCTACCGCCGCTACCAGGAGCGGGGTGAGAAACCCACCGCCGCCGCCATCGCCGGCACCCGCGAGGTGGCGGCCGCGGTGATCGCCGGCACCATCACCACGCTGACGATCTTCCTGCCCCTGGTGTTCGTGCGCGGCGTGCCTGGCGTGCTGTTTCAGGAACTGGCCTACGTCATCATGTTCTCCCTGTTCTGCTCCCTGTTAGTGTCCCTGAGCTTGGTACCAATGCTGGCGTCCAAGATGCTGGCCAGCCATGACAAGCAGCGCAGAACCCTGCTGAGTCGCTTGGCCGACTGGTCCGGCAAGGGCTTTACCGCCATGGAGGACGGCTACCGGGATCTGGTGCGCTCCGCCATCCGGCATCGCTACTTCACGATTTTGCTGTCCTCGACCCTGTTGGGCGCCAGTCTGTTGCTCACACCCTACATCGGCTCCGAATTCCTGCCACCCAGCGACGAGGGAGAAGTGCGGGTCAGCGGCGAGATGGATGTCGGCACCCGCCTGGAAGTGGTCGACGAGCAGACACGCCGCATGGAAGCGCTGATCTATGCCGCCGTACCGGAGGCGGTCTCATCGGTAGCCACGGTGGTGACCTCGGGCTCGCGAGGCAGCGCGACGGCCCGCGGCGAGGTTCGGCTATCGCTTTCCCCGGCGGCCGAGCGCAAACGCTCTAACGAAGACATCGCCCGCGATCTGCGCAAGCAGCTCGAAGGCAAGATCGCCGGCATGAAGATCCGTACCCGCGCGCCCCAGGGGCAGTTCCTGCTGGAACGCCTGCTGGCCAGCGAAGAAGGCATTACCGTGGAGGTGCGCGGATTCGACCTGGACACCCTGGCCATCCTGGCGCGCAGCGTGGCCGGCGCCATCGAAGGCGTGGCCGGCATCACCGATGTGAACGTCAGCCGCGAGGTGGGCATTCCCCAGCAGGAAATCCACGTATTACGGGACAAGATCGCCGATCTGGGCCTGAACGTGCGCGACGTGACCCAGGTCATCGAGACCGCCGTGGCCGGCTCCAAGGCCGGTGAGTTCCGCTCCGAGGGCAACGCCTACCGTATCCTGGTGCAATTGGAGGACGCGGAAAAGCGCTCCATCGACGAGATACTGGACCTGACCGTGCGCACCCCCGACGGCGAGCAGGTGGCCTTGCGAAACCTGGTCACCACCGCGTCCGGTCGCGGGCCGGTGATCGTCGAGCGCAAGGACCAGCAACGCCTGATCTCGGTGACCGCCAATGTCGCCGACCGCGATCTGGGCTCGGTAGCCGAGGACGTGCGAGCCCGGCTGGCGGGCATTCCCCGGCCGGTGGGTTACGACCTCACCATTGCCGGCAACTACGAGGAACAGCAAAAGGCATTCAACGAGCTGACCCTCTCCCTGGTGCTGGCCCTGGTGCTGGTGTACATGGTGTTGGCCTCCCAATACGAATCCCTGCGCGACCCTTTCATCGTCATGCTGTCGGTGCCGGTGGCTACCGTCGGCGTGGTGCTCACCCTGTTCCTTACCGATACCACCCTGAATCTGCAATCGGCCATCGGCTGCATCATGCTGACCGGCATCGCCGTGAACAACGCCATCCTGTTGGTGGACCAGGCCGGTCGCCTGCGCCGTGAAGGCCAAAGCACCACCGAGGCCTTGGTGGAAGCGGGCCGCCTGCGCCTGCGCCCTATCCTGATGACCACGCTCACCACCCTGCTTGCCCTGCTACCCCTGGCCTTCGGCATCGGTGAGGGAGCGGACGCCCAGGCGCCGCTGGCACGGGCGGTGCTGGGTGGCCTGGCGGCATCGACGCTGATTACGCTGGTGTTGATCCCGGCGGTCTACTCACTTTTTCATCCGGATCGAGTGGCTCTGCCCGATGAATCGCTCGCGCCGGGGGAGACGCCGCTAACGAGTGGTGGTAACGCCTCAGCGCAATAGCTTCAACAGTGTATCGATGTTGGGAACTGCGTCGAAACGTTGGCCGGTAGTAACCACCTCGTCCCAAACGGCCTTGGAAGCGACGCAAAGATGGACCGCCACTTGCATATCCAGATCGCCCGGCAGGTTACCCGCCGGAACCCAGTAGAGATCGAAATGCTTCATCCGGTTGGGCACCGAACTGCCACAACGGGCGCAGAAATGGGATCGATAGCCCGATGGCGCAAGGTATTGCGTAATGTCCTGTTCGCCAGAGAGCCAACGGAAATCGTTGACAGGCACCAAACAGGAAGCATTGGCCGCCGCGCCCGTCACCCTGCGGCATTCCGAGCAGTGGCACTGGTAGAGTTTGGTTGGTGGCACGGCGATACGAAAACGCACCGTTCCACAAAAACAAGCCCCCTCAATCATGGTCAGACCTCGAGACGCTAAGGCAAATACCGATGGACATGTCGAATCACCAGGGAAAGGGCCTCGCGGCTCATGGACAGAGGCATGAAGGGGGACTCCCGGTGCTCCTTGAGTATCTGGCGCGGAAGCAGCGGGATGTGTACGAAACCGGCCCTATGCCCAAATCCCTGGACCTGGGAAAAATGCAGGCTGGAGTAGAGAATGTGATTGCACAGGTGCTGACCACCATAAAAGGAGTAACCAGCGGGGATCTCACTCTCCTCCAGCAGCTCGCGTAGCTCGTCGCTTGCGGGGAGGTCGGACCAGTAAGCGGCGGGTCGGCCGGGATCGATCACCTCACGCATGAAGGTATTGGTGGCGATCTTCTCAATAGTGATCTTGTTGTATGGCGGCGCCTGCCCGGTGTGTATGCAGGCCGCCGGCCGATAGTGCCGCAGGAGATCCAGCAACCGCGCCTCCAGACTCTCGTGCTCGCTCTGGCGCGAGCTGTCGTCGCAAACCACCACCTCGAAGGCGAGCCGGTCGGCGATCGCTGACAGCTCGTCCGGCAGAGACGCCGCCAACGAGGCCACCAACTCGCCGGAGGCGTTCATGGGTTCGCGATAGGGGCCGAAGCCCGTCACCAGGATCATCGACCGGCCTCTTCCGATCTATTGTCGAAGCAGAATACGCCAGAGGTTCAGGCTAGGGCAAACGCCGAACAGTGACTATAGCGGTAGAGAATTGATGCGGTTCGCCAGGCTCACCGCATCCTACCGAATTCCTCCCCTCAGCCGAGCTGCAAAGCAAGACGGGCATGTTCGCGATAGCGCTCCTTGAGCTGGCGGATCGGTACGCGACGCTCGCCGGTTTCCGCAAAATGCTTGTAGCCGAGCAGCACATCCCTCGCCAAACGCCGCACCTTGCCCAGCATCAGCACAGTGAGCAGTGAGGGCCGGGCCTCGAAGTCGATATCGATGGTCAGGGTCACGTGGCCTGGCGTGGCATCCGTGATGCGAAAGCCGAATTGCATGCAGCTAATGGGAAAATTCTTCCACTCATAGACCTCGTAGCGGTAGGACCTGCCCTCCACGTAGTCCACGATGCGCTCCTTGAGGGTGATGTTCATGCCCATATCGACGATGTTACACACCCGCTCGCAACCGGCCGCAGCCCGGTCATCGCTTCCGTCCTCGCTGAAGGATCGCCTCACCCCGGAGTGGAAGCTGGAAACGTCACCATAGTGAGAGAGGATCTCCCACATGCGTTCGGGGGTAGTACGGATAAACATCTGCGAATGTACGTGTCGTGCCGCCATGATCGTTCTCCAATCCGATTGAGGGGACTCGCCCTTGGCAGAGCCGCTGTACGAGCCGTTGGAGAAAGGCTACGCTTTGCATATTTGCATTTAAATAGACATAAGAGCATCTAATGACTGCAAATTTGCATGCAATGGATTGGGACCACATCCGTCACTTTCTCGCCGTGGTACGTGAAGGCTCCGTCAGTCGCGCCGCCCAACGGCTGGAGGTGAACCAGACCACGGTCTCACGCCGAATCGCCGCCCTGGAGGCGTATTTCGGCAAGGCCGTGTTTCAGCGCAACGCCGGCGGCTGGGCACTAACCCCATTGGGGGAACGCATCGCCGAAGCCGCCGAACACATGGCAGAGCGTGCCGAGACCATCGAACGCCAGGTGTTGGCCGACAGCCAGGAACTCAGTGGCAGGCTGCGCGTCACCGTCGCCGACGTCTGCACGCAGTCCCTCGCCACACCGGCGTTTGCCGCTTTCGCCAGGGACTACCCCGGTGTGGACCTGGAGATCATCGCCACCAACGAAGAGCTGAACCTGGCCGCCAGGGAGGCGGACGTTGCCTTGCGCACCACCGATGAACCGCCCGCCAACGTGGTTGGCAAGCGAATCACCCGACTCGCCTACGGCATATTCGGTACGCGGGAATGGCTTGAACGCGTTCAATCGGAGGCCCAGCCCGATGTTCCCTGCATCACCTGGGTCGGCGACGGGGTCTCGCGAGCGCCGTGGATCGAAAAGAGTTTTCCTCAATCGTCTCGTACCCACCGAACCAATAGCCTCGGCATGGTGGTGCGGATGTGCGAACAAGGATTGGGCCTGGCGCAGATGCCATGCGCCGTCGGCGATACCAACCCGCTGCTGTACCGAATCCCCGCCCGTTTCGTGGAGACCGGCTGGGGATTGTGGGTGTTGTCTCACGTGGACCTGCGCACCACGGCCAGGGTACGCGTCCTGCGCGATTACCTGGTGGCAGCCCTGGAGGAACAGATCGACCTCATCGAAGGCCGCCAACCGCACGTCTGACCGCTGCGGCGTCAGAACCCCAGCTTCAGCCCAAGCAGCAATCGGTCTTGTTCGTCGAACTGGCCGAAAGTCCCGCGGTGCTTGCCGTAAAACAGATCGGCCCCCAACCAGACTTCCAGGTGATCATTCAGGTCATGGCTCAACTTGGGTCGAACCAGGCCGTCGCCCGCGTCCAAACCGCCTATCCACAAAACCTCCGCGCGCAGGGTTTCATTGAGAAAGCTGCGGCGCAGCAAAAAGGTCAGTTGGCTATCCACTTTCGGGCGGATGAACCGTTCGTCGTGCTGCGGCAGCCAGCTTTGGAACCATTGCAGGCTGACAAAGGTATCGGTGAGCCCGGACCAGTCCAGACCCACTACGTGACTGAGTTCAGTGCTTCGGGCCGCCTCGCCCTGGTGTAGCGGGTCGGCGACCAGGAAGTACCGATCGGAAAAATACCCTACCTCTCCCCGTGCCACCCAGTCGCCAAAGGCGCGGCTGAAGGTCCCGCCCAGCAAATGGGTGCGGTGGAAACGCGGTGTGATCTCAACCTGCGGTTGCGCATCCAACGTCACGCGCTGATGCAGGGTGGGCAGATTGAAGTAGTGGTAGAGATAATTCAGGGAAAGATCCCACCCCCCCACGAAACCGCTCAGGCGAAACCCGGCATCGGCATCCGCGAACACGCGGCTCGGCCGCTCTGCCTCGTTGAGCCGCACCGCTACGCCCGAGGGCGCAGCCGGCACGAAACGCGGAGAATGAAAGGCGAAGGTGGCATCGGGTTTCGGCAGGGCATGGTAGGTCTGGTCCGGTATCCACAACACTTGCAGGGTCCAGTCTCCCAACGGCCGCTCCAGGTTCAGCGTCCACCGCGGTATACGTGACTGCTCGAAATCTTCCAAAATGAATTCCCGGAAGGACTGGGGATCGACGACATCCAGCACCTTCAGTCCATCCGCCTTGCCCCAGACCACCTGTTGCTTTCCGACAGTGAGATAGCCCTCGCCCAGACTGCGTTCATAGTACAGCTCGCGCAACTCGATCTCGGCATTGTCACCCAGGCCCTGTGGGCGGCTGGCGCCGGCATAGGCGTCGCGGAACCCGTCCGCCGGGCGCAGACCCGGTTCGCCCTGCCAGCGCAGCCGCAGACTGCCAGTCAGGCGCCCGCCGTTGTCGAAACGCCAGCGCAGCTCGGGGCGCCAATCGGTGTCCCATAGCCGGGTCCGACCGCTGTCGGTCTCGATAGCCAACCGGCTTTGCACTTGGTGGCTGAGTTCCGCCTGAGCCGAGGCCATGGACGGAATCAGGAGCAGAGCCAGAATAATATGCCAGGGGGACACTATGGCGCTCCTCACAAACCCCGGCGCAGGGCGTTCTGGGTGAAGACCTGATCGCCGACGGGCGTCCGGTAGTCCACTTCACGGAAGAGAAAGCGTGTGCGATGGCCGGTCTTGTGGTTTTCCACGTCGATCTGGTGTTGCGTCCAGAGGCCCTGCACTTGGCGGATGTCACGAAAATAGGCCGTTTTCAGGGGGTTTCCCTTGGTGTCCCAGAAACGCGCCCGGCGCACGAACCAAATGTCCATGTCCACACATTGTTCCACCCGGCCGTAGCCCAGCTCCTTGGCGGTCTCGCCATCCACGGGCAGGGCTTCCACCAGAATGCAGCGATGCCCATCCACCTGATCCTCGCCCAGGGTATGGCGGGTGTAGTCGTCCAGGCTGACCCGGCTCTCCAGCTTGATGTCCTCGTAGCTCAGGTCAGTGCCCAGGAAGTAATCACCGCGGTCGGCCGCGGAGATACGCCGCACCTTGCGCATGGCAGGCAGGTAGAGCCATTGATCGTCATCCCGGCCGGCGTCAGGGTAGTCGTAGGTGAGGAAGGCGGTATCCTTCACGTTACGCGGTTCCAGGTAGAAGATCGCCGTGCGTTTCTCCTTGCCGAAATACTTGCGGAAATTTCGCGTCTCGCGCGTACGGGTCTTGCCACTCCTGTCGGTCATCTCCATGGTCACGTTGCGCGAAACCTGCACGCCCTCGTTCCGTGCATTGATGTTGGCGGCGACGGTGTCACCGTCAGGAAGTTCGGCAGCCGATACGGAAGCAAAGAACAAGAAAGCGGGGAAAAAGCTGATGTATTTCACGGTTGGATTCCTCCAGTTGCAGTTGAGACATCGGTGATCTGCGCAACCTTAGGTGCGGCGGGGGGTTATCCTGCGTCTCCATGGCCGCGCCTCAAGCTTCTGCCGTTTGGGTGTCCGCGCCCGGCGCCGGTACAGCTTCGCGGCTGCCAAGAAAGCGCGGTTTGAAGACCTTGGCGATCGCCGGCAGCAGGGTCAGGCTGGCAAAGAAGCTCACGGTGACCGCCAAGGCCACGATGACGCCGAACTCCTGCAACACCACCACCTTGCTTACCGAGAGCACACCGAAACCCAGCATCAGGGCGAGAAAGTTGAACAGCAGGGCACGGCCGGTGGACGGGAACAGCCGCAGGATCGATTCTTCGGGGGATGCATGCGGGTCACGCAGCAACACCGTGAGTCGCTCCACCGTATGCACGGAGAAGTCCACACCCAGACCGATGGCGATAGCGGCAAACATGGAGGTACTGACCGACAGCCAGATACCGGAGAAGGCCATCACGGCATAGACCAGCAACACGGTCAGGCTCACCGGCAGTACAGTGATGGTTCCGGCAACCAGAGAACGAAAGGTGAGCGAGGCCATCAGCCAGACCATCACCAGGGCCAGACCGACGCTGGCCCAGTTGGTGTCGCCCAGGCGCTTGATCCAGTGGTAGTCCACGTTTACGCGCCCGGAGAGGGTGGCGCGGATTGTGGCAGGATCGGTGAAGTGCCGGTCGATATAGGTCTGCGCCGCCTCCACCACGCGCTTCTCGTCGGAGTATTTGCCGGAATCCAGACGCACCCGCACGCTCGCCAAGCGATAGTCGTAGTCCACTTCTTCCTGAAAATCCGTCGGATCGGCGCTGGCCGAATAAAGCAGGAAGTACTGGGCAACCAGATCCTTGTCCGCCGGCAGAACATAGTCCTTCGCATCGCCACCTGTCAGGGAGCGGTTCATCTGCTTGAGATAATCCACGACCGAGGTGCTCCCACCCACATGCGGCAGGGTATGCAGGTAGGCCTGAAGGGCCTCGATGCGGGCGAGATTTTCTGGCTCGAACAGGTCCTCGGCGGCGGGCGTTTCGATGAGGATGTCCAGAGAGTGAGCACCGTCGAATCGCGTATTGATCTCCCGATCGGCTATGACGATGGGCTCGTCCTTTTGAAAGGTTCGAATGCGTGACTCGTTGATCTCCAACCGGCTGGCGCCATAGATACCCACCAGCGTCGTCAGTACCGCCAACAACAGCACAGCACGGGAGTGCGACACCACGATGTTGCCGAAGCCGCTCATCACGCGGCCGAATCCGTCCGTGGACGGCCCTGGGCCAACTTGACGGCGATACACCGGGCTGGGTTTGTGCTTTAGCAGGCTCAGCCAACAGGGCAGCACCGTCACGGAATAGAGCCAGGCGGCACCGACACCGACCATGGCGAACAGGCCGAAGTACGTCATGGGCGGCATCACCGAGGCGAGATACAGGCCCAGAAAACCGGCCTGGGTGGTCAGGGTGGTAACGGTGATCGGGCGCCACATGGACGCCATAGTGTTGACCACCAGCTCGCGGGCCGAGAGTTGCGGCGAACGGGCCTTTTGTTCGTAGTACTCACTGAAAATGTGGATGGAATCGGCCACGGCGATGCCGATCAGCACCGGCAAGAGGCCGTTGGTGATGACGAAGAATTTCACCCCGAAAGCAGCCATGGAACCGACAGCCGCCGCCACCGTGGCCAGCACGATCAGATTCGGCAGTAAGGCGCCGCGCAGCGTTCGAAACGCAATGAACAAAACGGTGGTGATGATGATGGCGGCCAGGGGATTGAGACGCTGCGCGTCCGCGTCGATATAGCTGCCCAGATAGCCGCTCACGGCCCCCTCACCGGCAACCAGAACACGCTCACCGCCCTGGGTGGGCGCCCGGCCGGCAAGCGCCAACAGGGCCTCGTACAAGGATTGGGCACGTGTCTGATCCGCCAGCTCCACCACGATCAGTGTGGCACTGCCATCCTTCGCCACCAGCGCCCCCCGATAGAGCGGAAAGTCCATGACCGCCTGACGTATGCTGTCCGCCTGCCGTTGCGTGGCGGGAGTCTCGTCCCAGAACGGTTCCACGACCATGCCCTGGTCGTTGCCGGTGATGTTGTTCTCGGTCGCCAGGCTGGCGATCCGGTCCGGGTCCACGCCATCCAGTTTGCCGATTTCGTCGCTCAGCCAGTCCACCAGCGCCAGACTGTGGGGATTGAAGACGCCCTGGCTGTCGTCGTTGACCACGGCCACCACCAGCGGGTCGGTCAGACCGAACAACTGGCGGACCTGGTCACGAACCAGCAGCGCTGGCTCGTCGGCGGGGAGGAAGGCGTCGGAGTGCGTATTCCGGCTGAAGGCGAC
>JAGRGI010000066.1 GCA_020445565.1 Chromatiales bacterium | reverse complement strand
ACCCAGGTCGAGCGGCGCGCGATCAAGGAATCCGCCGCCGGCGCCGGCGCCCGGGAGGTCTACCTGATCGAAGAGCCCATGTCCGCTGCCATCGGTGCCGGCCTGCCGGTGGAAGAGGCGCGCGGCTCCATGGTGCTGGACATTGGCGGCGGCACTTCAGAGGTGGCCATCATCTCCCTGAACGGTATCGTCTATTCCTCCTCGGTGCGTATCGGCGGCGACCGGTTCGACGATGCCATCATCAATTACGTGCGACGCAACTACGGCACCATGATCGGCGAGGCCACGGCGGAGCGCATCAAGCACGAGATCGGCGCGGCCTACCCCGGCAACGAGGTACGCGAGATCGAGGTCAAAGGGCGCAATCTGGCCGAGGGCATTCCACGCAGCTTCACCCTTAACAGCAACGAGATTCTGGAGGCCCTGCAGGAACCCTTGTCCGGCATCGTCGGCGCGGTCAAAACCGCCCTGGAGCAGACCCCACCGGAACTGGGTGCAGACGTGGCCGAGCGCGGAATCGTGCTCACCGGTGGTGGCGCCCTGCTCAGGGACCTGGATCGCCTGCTGGCGGAAGAGACCGGCCTGCCCGTGATCATTGCCGAAGACCCCCTCACCTGCGTAGCCCGTGGCGGTGGCCGCGTGTTGGAACTCATGGACGAAAAAGGCGGGGATACCTTCCCGCTGGAATAACCACGCCGACTGGCCCTCTCCCACCGCACTGACAAGGTTGCTCGGCCATCAACACGATTTTTACAGAAGGACCCTTCCTGGCATTGCGCCTCGGTGCGGCCGTGCTCGCCTCGGTGCTGCTGATGACTGTGGATCACCGCCTCAACCATCTGGAAAACCTGCGCGCCTACCTGTCGGTGATCGTCTACCCCATCCAGCTGCTGGTGGACCTGCCTAATTCCGGCAGCCATTGGGTCTCAGAAACCTTGACGGCGCGCCGCGTCCTTATCGACGAGAATGCCGAATTGCGCCAGGACCTGCTGTTACAACAGGCACGGCTGCAAAAGCTCTCCGCCCTGGAGGCGGAAAATGCACGCCTACGTGAGTTGCTCGAATCGTCCCTAAAAGTCAGCGACCGGGTATTGATCAGCGAGATACTGGCGGTGGACCTGGACCCCTACCGTCATCAGGTGATGATCAATAAAGGCACCAACGATGGCGTGTTCCCCGGCCAGCCGGTACTGGACGCCACCGGGGTGATGGGGCAGGTTTCCCATGTCGGGCCGGCATCGTCCTCGGTGATCCTCATCACCGATCCCAGCCACGCCATACCTGTGCAGGTCAACCGCACCGGGCTTCGCACCATCGCGGTGGGAACCGGCAGTTCCGACCGACTGGAACTTCCCCATCTGCCCAACAACGCGGATATCCAGGTCGGCGACCTGCTGATCAGTTCCGGACTGGGCGGACGCTTCCCGCCGGACTACCCGGTGGCCCGGGTCATCCAGGCGCGGTCGGACCCCGGTCGCCCGTTTGCCGCGGTGATTGCCCAACCCACGGCCCAACTCGACCGCAGTCGCGAGTTGCTTCTGGTGTGGTCAGAAACCCCCGATTCACCCCCGGTTCGCGAAACCGACGGATTGGATGAAGACATCCCCCCGGAGGCCGGGGAGGATACGGAGTTGACGGAGCAATGAAGGCGAGCCGCTGGACGGCCTTCTGGGTGATTTCTTCAAGTTTTTGCGCAGCGATGGTGCTCACTGTCATACCGCTGCCCGATACGCTGCGAGCCCTGCGACCTGAATGGGTGGCACTGGTACTGATCTACTGGTGCCTGGCAGTACCACAACGGGTGGGGATCGGCTCCGCCTGGGTGGCGGGCCTGCTTACCGACGCCCTCACCGGCACCCTGCTCGGTCAACATGCCTTGGGCTTCGCCGTGCTCGCCTATGTCATCCTGAAACTGCATCGGCGGGTCAGACTGTTCCCGTTGCCACAGCAAATACCGGTGGTGCTGGTATTGCTGACAATCTACCAGCTGCTCAACCTCTGGATACTCGGCATCTCCGGCGCTGCCCCCAGTCACGGTCTGGCCTGGCTGCAGCCGGTCATCGGCGCCCTGCTCTGGCCTATCGTCTTTCTTGCGCTGCGGGCCGGCCGGCGACGTTTCAAGTTACGCTAGGCCGACATGCCCCGGCCGGTCACACTCAAAGACGTTCAACGCGAAAGCCGCCTGTTTCAATCACGCGCGGTATTTTCTCTTGCTGCGGTCGCGTTGGCCTGCCTGGGCCTGGTGATACGACTGACCAATCTGCAAGTACTGCAACATGATCTGTATGTGACCCTGTCAACTGACAACCGGGTAAAAGTCGAGCCCCTGGCGCCGACCCGCGGCCTGATCTACGACCGCAAGGGAAAATTGTTGGCGGAGAACCAGCCCGCCTACAGCCTGGAACTCATCCCGGAGCAAGTGGACGATGTCGACGCGACCATCGCAGCACTGCGGGAAATCATTACCATAGAAGACCGCGATGTGGAACATTTCCACCGCCTGCGTAAGCGCAAACGACGATTCGAGAGCATCCCCATTCGCTTTCGCCTCAATGAAGAAGAGGTGTCACGATTCGCCGTACATCGGCACGCCTTTCCAGGCGTGGACATTCACGCCGGTCTGTACCGCTATTACCCCATGGGAGAACTGACTGCTCATGTGCTCGGCTACGTCGGTCGCATCGATGAACGCGAACTCCAGGAACTGAGCGCATCGGAATACGCGGGCACCAGCCACGTGGGCAAGGTGGGCGTGGAGAAGACCTACGAGGCCGAGTTGCACGGCAAAGTGGGCTTTCGCAAGGTTGAAACGAATGCCCAAGGGCGAGTGATCCGGGTATTGGAACGCACACCACCGATCCCCGGCGAAGACCTGCACCTGAATCTGGACCTGGACATCCAGCGCAAGGCCACCGAGGCGCTGGGGGAGTACAACGGCGCCATTGTCGCACTGGACCCCAGAGACGGCGCCGTGCTCGCCCTGGTCAGCAAACCCGGCTACGACCCAAACCCATTCGTCAACGGCATATCGGTGAAGGACTACAACGCCCTCAACCGTTCCAGAGACAAACCCCTGTTCAACCGTGTGCTCCGCGGCCAATATCCACCCGGCTCGACCATTAAACCGCTGGTGGGACTGGGCGGCCTGGAATTCGGCGTCACCGATACCAACACCACCACCTTCTGCCCCGGCTATTTCCGCCTGCCCGGCAGCAGCCACCGGTATCGCGATTGGAAACGCTGGGGACATGGCGCGGTCAATCTGGACGAGGCCATTACCCAATCCTGCGATGTCTATTTCTACCAACTGGCGCTGAACCTGGGCATTGACCGACTGTCGGAGTTTCTGGGCCGATTCGGCCTGGGAAAACCCAGCGGTATCGACCTGACCGGTGAGCTCGGCGGGCTGAACCCCTCACGGGAATGGAAACGGCGCACCAGACGCGAAGCCTGGTACCCCGGCGAGACCTTGATCACCGGCATCGGCCAGGGCTACAGTCTGGCGACCCCCCTGCAACTGGCGCAGGCCACCGCCCTGCTCTCCCGTCGGGGGATGGGCCGCCAGCCGCGGGTGGTCAAATCCATTGAGGACGCCGGCGGCAACCATTCCCGCCCACCGGCCAGCGAACCCATCAACCCCATCAGCTTGAGCAATCCCGAGGACTGGCAGACCGTGATTCAGGCCATGATCGACGTCGTCCACGGCAGCACCGGCACGGCCCGCCATATTGCCAAGGGCCTCGGCTACACGATTGCCGGCAAAACCGGCACGGCACAGGTCTACACCGTGAAGCAGGATGAAGAATACGACAAGGAAAACGTTGCCGATCACCTGCGCGACCATGCATTGTTCGTGGGCTTCGCCCCGGCAGACGAGCCCACCGTGGCCGTGGCGGTAGTGGTGGAAAATGGCGGCAGCGGCGGCTCTATCGCCGCACCGGTCGCCCGACAGGTATTCGACGCCGTCCTGGGCGAGGTCAGCGAATGAACCTCAATCCCCTCGCCCTGGGTCGCCAGCGCAGCGCAGAACGCAGGCGCGGACTGTTCGAGCGCTTGCACCTGGACCTGCCCCTGTTGATGGGCCTGCTCACCATCGCCGCGCTGGGCCTGGTGGTGCTTTACAGTGCCAGCGGCCAGGACGACGGCACCATCGTTCGCCAGACCATTCGCCTGGGCATCGCCTTCGGGGTCATGGTGGTGGTGGCGCAGATTCCGCCGCACCTGCTTCGACTTTGGACACCCTGGATCTACGGCGCGGGAGTCATCCTGCTGGTCATGGTGCTGATCGTCGGCGATATCGGCAAGGGCGCGCAACGATGGCTGGACCTGGGCGTGTTTCGTTTTCAACCCTCGGAGGTCATGAAACTGGCGGTGCCCCTGATGGTTGCCCTGACCCTGGCCGACGGCACCCTGCCTCCACGCCTGATGGGCGTGATCAAGAGCCTGGTGCTGCTCGGCGTGCCGGCACTGTTCATCTTCATGCAGCCGGACCTGGGCACTGCTCTGCTGGTAGCCAGCGCCGGCCTGTTCGTGCTGTTTCTGGCCGGGTTGAGCTGGAAACTCATCGCTGCCGCCATCGCCCTGGTATCCGCAGCGGCACCGATCTTCTGGACCTTCCTGATGCGAGACTACCAACGTGACCGGGTACGGACCTTTCTCAACCCGGAGAACGACCCATTAGGGTCCGGCTATCACATCATCCAGTCCAAGATCGCCATCGGTTCCGGCGGCCTGTACGGCAAGGGCTGGCTCAACGGCACGCAATCCCACCTGGAGTTCCTCCCGGAGCGGTCCACCGATTTCATCTTCGCGGTACTGGCGGAGGAGTTCGGCCTGATGGGTATACTGGTGATGCTCGCCGTCTATGGCTTCGTCATCCTGCGCGGCATGCACATCGCCTCCCGTGCCCAGGACACCTTTGGGCGCCTGGTCGCCGGCAGTCTGACACTGACGTTTTTCGTCTACCTGTTCGTCAATACCGGAATGGTCACCGGCATATTGCCGGTCGTGGGCGTCCCTCTGCCGCTGGTCAGCTATGGCGGCACGTCGCTGGTGACCCTGATTGCCGCCTTCGGTATCCTGATGTCCATACACACCCACCGTAAGCTGTTACCACAGTGATCCGGAGCACGCGCCGGAAAAACGAGATAGGGGAGAGAGAGGAGTGATCACTGTACGTTCCGCGGCCCTGGCCGCCCTATTGTTCGGTCTAATATTGGCAACACCGGTACTGGCCGGGTTTGACCGTGATCTGATCGGTAAATTCACCGACCGGATGGTCGACACCCACGGTTTCGATCGCGAAAAACTGCAAAACACCCTGGCTGGTGCCGAACTCCGCCAGGATATTCTCGACCTCATTGCCCGCCCTGCCGAGGGCAAACCCTGGCACGAGTACCGGCAAATTTTTCTCGATAGCGCACGCATCGATCGGGGTGTGGACTTCTGGAACAGCAACGCCAAGAGTCTGGAGGTCGCCGCCGACCGATACGGCGTACCGCCGGAGATCATCGTCGCCATTCTGGGCGTGGAAACCCGTTACGGCGGTTACAAGGGACGCCATCGGGTACTGGACGCCCTGGCCACACTGGCCTTTGCCTACCCCAAGAGAAGTACCTTTTTCACCAAGGAATTGGAACAATTCCTTCTGCTGACGCGGGAAGAAGGCATGGATCCCGCCGAGCCGATAGGCTCCTATGCTGGCGCCATGGGAACGCCGCAGTTCATGCCGTCGAGCTTTCGCAGTTACGCGGTGGATTTTGACGGTGACGGCAAGCGCGACATCTGGTCCGACGCCAAAGACACCGTCGGCAGCGTCGCCAACTATTTTCAGCGTCATGGCTGGCGCCGCGGCGAACCCATCGTCGCTGCTGCACAGGTGGACGGCGATCTGTATCAGCGCGTTGTCAACAAGGGGCGCAAACCTCAAATGAACTTGGCGGATCTGAAGGCCGCCGGCGTGAAAATCGATAAACATTGGGATGACGGCCTGCCCGCCACCCTGATGGAACTGGACGGCGTCGAAGGCCCGGAACATTGGGTGGGCCTGTACAATTTTTACGTCATCACCCGCTACAATCACAGCGTGCTTTACGCCCTGGCGGTCTACCAACTCAGCCAGGAAATCGCCGCGGAACGCCAGCGCCGCGCCTCTTTGCTGGGGCAGGCGAATTAAGCAATGACGACACGAGTGCGTGCACAGCTTTTGGGCTTGGCCATGGTGTCTGCTCTGCTGGGGGCCTGCGGCGTCACCGGCCCTAGCGAAACCGGCTTTGGGCGCGGCGATGGGCCCCCCGAGCAGGCGGTGGATCTATCCGCTATCGCCGATGCCGTACCCAAACCGGAGCCCCGCAGCCGTAGCGGCAATCCCGCGAGCTACGAGGTAAGAGGCGTTACCTACCATGTCATGGATCAGGGCAATGGTTACCAGGAACGCGGGATCGCCTCCTGGTACGGCAGCAAGTTCCACGGCCGCCTCACCTCCAGCGGCGAACCTTACGACATGCTCTCCATGACCGCGGCGCACCGCACCCTGCCTTTACCCAGCTATGTCGCCGTCACCAACCTGGAGAACGGCAAGCGCATTGTGGTCAAGGTCAATGATCGCGGGCCTTTCCTGAAGAACCGGCTTCTCGATCTTTCCTACGCCGCCGCCGGCAAGTTGGGTATCTTGGACAAAGGTACCGGGCTTGTGGAAGTACGCTACATCGATCCCGGCCAGCCTCGCAGCCCTACGCAAACCGATCCTGGTCGGCATGATCTGTACATCCAGGTAGGCGCCTTCGCCAATCACGACAACGCCCTAAACCTGCGCAATCGTTTGCAGGGGACGCAGATTCCCCGCATTTTCCTGTTTTCGCGGGAAAACGAACACCCCCCCCTGTACCGGGTCCGCATCGGCCCGCTGGCCTCAGTGGCGGACGTGGACCGCATCGGCGAACTGCTGACCAACCTCGGCGTAAGCGAACAGCACGTCGTCATCGACTGATACACCGAAACGCCGCAAGGAGAATCGAATCCGTGCCTTTCGAATCCATCGCGATCCAAGCATTCCTGTCGTCGGCCACCGCTCCTGCCAGGCCCGGAAAATCGGCTGGCGCCGGTAGGTGGTTGCTATCCCTATGCGCCTTGTGGCTGCTGCCGATGCTGGCTCTCGCGGCCTCCCCGCCCATCCCGACCCCCCCCGAGCTGGCGGCCAAGTCCTGGTACCTGCAAGACTTCTCCAGTGGCCGGGTGATTGCCGCTCATAACGAAGATGAACCCATGCCGCCGGCCAGCCTCACCAAGATCATGACCGCCTACGTGGTACTACGGGAATTGAAGGCTCGCCACATCAGCCTTGAAGACATGGTGACCATCAGCAAGAAGGCGTGGCAAACCCCAGGCTCGCGGATGTTTGTCGAGGTGGGCAAACAGGTTTCGGTGGAAGACCTGCTCAAAGGCATGATCATCCAATCCGGCAACGACGCCTCAGTGTCCCTGGCCGAACACGTCGCCGGCAGCGAATCGGTATTCGCTCAAATGATGAACACCGAGGCCCGCCGCCTGGGTATGGACAGCTCTCACTTCACCAACAGCACCGGCTTACCAGACGAGGAACTGCGCGTCACCGCCCACGACATGGCCAGACTGACTCGCGCCCTCATCCAGGAGTTCCCTGACTTTTACGAGTGGTTCGCGCACAGGGACTTCACCTACAACGGCATCAAACAGCACAACCGCAATTCCCTGCTGTGGCGCGATGCCACCGTGGACGGGGTCAAGACCGGCCACACCGACAACGCCGGCTATTGCCTGGTCGCCTCCGCCAAGCGCGACGACATGCGGCTGATCTCCGTGGTCATGGGCACCGCCGACAACGAGGCCCGCACCAAGGCCAGCAAGATATTGCTCAACTATGGTTTTCGCTTCTTCGAAACCCATAAGCTTTACCCCGCGGGCGAAACGCTCACTAATGCGCGGGTTTGGCAAGGGGCGGAGACCGCCGCGCCTTTGGGGCTAAAGACGGACCTTTACGTCACCATCCCCCGACGCCACTACGATCGACTGAAGGCCGAGGTTCGCCTGCCACGTACCATCCTGGCCCCGTTGGGCCAAGGCCAGCAGGTCGGCTCCGTCAACGTTTTCCTCGCCGAGCAGGCGATCGCGGAACAACCCCTGGTCACCTTGACCGCCATCCCCGAGGGCAGCCTATGGCAAAAGCTGTTGGACAAAGCCCGCATGGTATTCCATTGAAATGAGTCAAACCGCCGACCCCATCGTTTTCCTCAATGGCGAGCACCTGCCCCTATCGCAGGCCAAGATCTCCGTGCTTGATCGCGGTTTTCTGTTCGGCGACGGCGTGTATGAGGTCATCCCCGTATTCGCCGGACATCTCTTCCGGCCACGCGAACACTTGCAACGCCTGGCCGACAGCCTGACCGGCATCCGTATCCCCAACCCCTACACCATCGACCAGTGGCAGAAACAGTTGGCAAAGCTGCCGCTACCGAATGAACCCGGCGACCAAGTCATCTACGTGCACGTCAGCCGCGGTACCTCGGCGATTCGCTCGCATACCTTCGCACCCGATATGGCCCCCACCGTCTTCGCCATGGCCCAGAAAGTGGCGCCCCATGCGCCAAACGACGCCACCGACGGCGTCAGTGCCATTACCCGCACCGACGACCGCTGGCTGCGCTGCCACCTCAAGACCACTACCCTGCTCGCCAACGCCCTGTTTCGCCAGGAAGCCGCCGAAGCCGGCGCGGTGGAAACCATCCTCATCCGGGATGACGGCCAGGTAACCGAAGGCGCCGCCACCAACGTGTTTATCGTCGAACAAGGCACCATTCTGACGCCCCCGAAGAGCAATCTCATCCTTCCTGGCATCACCCGCGACCTGGTCCTGGAACTGGCAAAAACCGCCGGGCTGCCGTATGCCGAGCGCCATTTCACCGAGAAACAGCTTCGAAACGCCGACGAGATTTGGATTACCGGCTCCCTGCGAGAGATCGCACCGGTAACACGCCTCGACGGCAAAACCGTGGGCAGTGGCAAACCAGGGCCGCTCTGGCGCCGGATCGATACGGATTACCACGTGCTGAAGGACGGTATTCGGGCCGGTAGAGCAGAATAGCAGGCAGCTTTTCAATCATGCACGGTGACACGCACAATCGTTAGGCGCGATCCTGCAGCACTTCGACATCGTGGCCGATGCCAGGATAAAGTTGACAACATCCTTCGAGGACGCGTTCAACGACTTCACCGCTCGAGAGGAATCCGCAGGATGGACAGTGCCTATCGGCTCTCCATCGTTTCCCTCTCTTATACTGTCCCGTGAACAGATTTCGTAGCGCCCCCGTTCGATATCAGCGAACCCGCATCCGCTCCAGGGAGGCAAACGCGGCCGGGTTTCCGATATCCGGCTCGATTGTCAATTCCAGCACCGCTACTGCGTCCAAATCCACCTGGTGGTTTTCCAGCTCGACGGCCGCCCCACCCGGGCTGAAGTTGTACTGCTGACGAACGATTTCGTGCCCCGCTTGATCGCCCTCCGCCAACCAGCGCAGCGCATATTGCTGCGTACGAACCGTTTCTCTTTCCTCGAAACGCAATTGGACCTGCGTCAGCCGTTGCACGGGGGAAAACAATAGCCGAATCACCTGACGGCCGGGTGTCCCGGCGCGCCATCCCGGCCCGCCGCCCGCGAGCAGCGCGGATTCGATGGGATGACCCGGATCTTCAGAAGTGATTTCCACCTCCGCGAGCGTGTTGAGGTCTATCCACTCGCCCCCGTCCTCTATCGCAGGTTCTTTCGTCGCCGATAGCAGCCGCTTTCGCATCTCTCCTCCTCCGCCTGACAAGCAAGCATCACGGTTCGTAACAGGATAAGCCATCCAAGCGCCAAAGGGGTGTCGTCATCGCTTTCCCAAAACGGCCAGACATTCTATGCTGCGAGCTGGTTCGGCCAACTTCGAAAGGGTAGACATGTTCAGTTCCATTACCGGCGACAACATTGGAAAGCTCATTCTACGCCTGACAGTGGGAGGCCTGATGATCTTTCACGGCATAGCAAAGCTATCGCACGGCGTTGATTTCATCGCCGCCAAATTGACGGAGAACGGACTCCCTGCCGAGCTTGCCTACGGGGTCTACGCCGGCGAGCTCTTGGCGCCGGTATTGCTCATCCTGGGGCTGTGGAGTCGCGTCGGCGCCTTTATCGTTGTCGTGAATATGGTATTCGCCGTCGGACTCATGCACATGGGTGACCTGTTGACACTTACACAACACGGCGGCTGGCGCCTTGAGTTGCAGGCCTTTTTCCTTCTTGGGGGCCTCGCAATCCTGTTTTTGGGCAGTGGACGCTATGCCTTTCGCCCCGACTGATTGTCTCTGCGGTCAGCCGATCACCCCCAACCCTGCTACCGCGCCTCAACCGGGGCATAGCCCCTTCCCGCCAGGGCGCGGGAGGTCATATTGGCACTCCGATAGACGGCCTTGGCGTGGCGCTGGCGATTTGGTGCGCCGTTCGCTGGTGGTTGCCATGGCCGGCAACGATTCACAGAGAGCCTGTCCGAGAATGGCGCCATCACCGATTTCTTGGCAACAAATACGTTGAAGAGTAACGATCTGAACATGCCTATCCTAAGAGGGCACGTTCTCAGAAAAGCTGCTGGGCAGGTGCAATCAACCTCACGGAGGCTCCCATGAAGGTTCAAGAACCGCGCGCTCAGTTGGATCACCTACTACGCCAGACGCGCTTCCATCTGATCAGCTTCAGTCAGATGGCCGACACCAAGGCAAACATTCTCCTCGGCGTATCGTCGGTGCTCCTGTCAATTTCTCTCACCAAGGTAACCGATCCACGCTTCACTGGGGCCTTGGTGGTGCTGGTCGCCTTTTTGCTGGTAACGATCTTCCTTGCCTTGATGACCGTTATTCCAAAGGTGGCAAGCTTTCGAAGTACGCCCCGATCAGCGGATGATCCCACCTTCAACCCCCTTTATTTCGGCGACTACGTCCACGTTTCCTACGAAGAGTACGCCAGGAACATGGAAGAGCTCCTGAACGACTCCGACGCCTGCTACGAGGTTATGGTCAAAGAAATCTATTACTCGGGAATCTACCTGATGCAGAACAAATACCGGTACATACGCCTGGGCTATGTCTTTTTCTTCACCGGACTGATTTGTTCGACCTTGATCTTCTTCGCCGAAATACTGCGTCCTTGATGCGGAACATGCCGGGTGGCTGGGCATTTGCCGAAATCGGTTCCGGATTTCACCCGAATATTGCGACGAGGAACACCGCCACCCCATGGCCGGGATAGCGCCGATTGCGTCGTCCACCAGTTGCAAATTGCTCCTCACCCACACAGCCCGGAAAACAACCACTGCCCTGTTCGCCAATGCAAATCCGTGGATCGGCACAACCGATCAAACAGCGCCTGAACAGCGAGGCCAATGCCGGATTCAAATTGACGACTTTCTTTGAAACCGCAATCCAGTTATCGAATACCGTGTGATCGGGTGCTGTGCCCACGTATCGATCGGGTTTGGCCGTTCGAGACCGTGACGTCGCACCACCGCCTCTTTCGGCCCCCTCCCTGTCGCCCCCCTGCGCAATCAAGTTTTCTCCGCCATTGCCGATCTCGCAGTTCATCCCTGGCCGCCCTGCGGAGTCCTACCGAGATGAAACCGCTCCCCTATTGGCTGGTCCCGTTACTGCTGGTTGCGCTGCGGCCGGCGACCGCCGGGCCGGTAACCCTGAGCTTCGGTATCGTGCCGCAACAGTCGGCCAGTGAGCTGGCCAAGGCGTGGGTGCCGATACTGAGTTATCTGAGTGCGAAGACGGGTTACCGTTTGAGTTTCAAGACGGCGCCCAACATCCCGGAGTTCGAGAGGCGTTGCGGGACGGGCGAGTACGACATCGCGTACATGAATCCCTACCACTACACGGTGTTTCATCGCGATCCGGGTTACCAGGTGTTCGCGCGACAAAAGGACAAGCTCATCCAGGGCATCGTCGTTACCCGCAGGGACAGCCCCTATCATGAACTCTCGGACCTGCAAGGACAGACCTTGGCCTTCCCCAGCCCGGCTGCTTTTGCCGCCAGTGTGCTTCCCCGCGCCGAATTGAAGCGTCGTGGCATCGCCTTTGAGCCCAAATATGTCTCTTCCCATGATTCGGTCTACCGCAGCGTCGCCAAGGGTCTGATGCCGGCGGGTGGCGGAATCAAGCGAACCTTCAACAATGTTTCCCACGATATCCGAGATCAGCTGCGGGTGCTGTGGACCACCAAGGGCTATACGCCGCACGCCTTCGCGGCGTTGCCTGGTGTGGATCCGCAGGCGGTGACAACACTGCAAGCGGCCATGGTGGCCATGGACCAGGACGCTGAAGGACGGGCAGCGCTGAAGACCATCGGTTTCACCGGCATCGAAGCAGGCCAGGACAGCGATTGGAATGACGTGAGGGAGTTGGGTATCGATCTGCTGGAAGCGCTGATCAAGGGATAACCCTGCATGTCGTTCCGACTCAAGACCATACTCGGTATCGCCGCGATCGAAGCCTTGCTTCTGGCGATATTGATCGTCAGCAGTCTGGGCTTGCTGCGCGATTCCAACGAGGACCAATTGATCAATCACGCGCGGACCACTGCCACCCTGTTCGCCACGACCACCAAGGATGCCGTGCTGAGCACCGACCTGGCCTCGTTGGAAAGCTTCGTCCAAGAGGTGCTGAAGAACCCCCGTCTGGTATACGCAAGGGTACGTGACAACGATACCGTGCTTGCGGAAGGCGGTGACCCGCAACACCTTCGCCAGCCGTTTCGGGCCGATCACGACCTGACCCAGGTCGACGACGGGGTGTTCGACACGACCGCCCATGTCATGGTCGGCAATATTTCCTTCGGCGCCGTGGAACTGGGGATCGCCACCGACACCATCAACACGGTAATGAGCGAGGCGCGTCGGCGCACGGTCATTATCGCCCTGGTCGAAATGTCGCTGACCGCCCTGTTCTCTTTCGCCCTGGGAACCTACCTGACCCGCGAACTGAAGTTTCTGCGCGTCGCTTCGCGCAAGCTCTCCCAGGGCGATCTGTCCTACCGAACGCCGGTACGCGGCCGTGACGAGCTGGCCAAAACCGCCCAGGCATTCAACCTGATGACGGAAAAACTCCAGACCAGTCAGATTCAACTTCGTCAGGCTGTGGCCGCAGCGGAAAAGGCCAACCAGGCGAAATCCGAATTTCTCTCCCGCATGAGCCATGAACTGCGCACACCGCTGAACGCGATCCTGGGGTTTGCCCAATTGCTGGAGAGCGACGTCAAGGGTCTGGATGAGATGCAGCGCGATGCGGTCGAGGAGATACTCCAGGCCGGCGAGCATCTCTTGCAGCTCATCAACGAGGTGCTGGATCTCGCCAAAGTGGAATCCGGGGTACTGCATGTGGAGATTCAGGACGTGACCGTACGCTCGGTCATGGACGAAGTGATGACCATGCTCGGCCCGGTTGCGGAACAAAGCGGAATTCAGCTGGGACTGGCCATCGCCGATGAAGTTATTACGGTCAGAGCTGACCACCTGCGCTTGAAACAGGTACTCATCAACCTCACCAGCAACGCCATCAAGTACAACCGCACCAACGGGAGTGTGGATATTTCCATCGAGCGCAGCGGCAATGACATCGCCTTCCGCGTCGCCGACACGGGCCACGGCATGAGCGAGGAGGAGTTGCAAACGGTATTCGACCCCTTCGTGCGTCACGGTGAGGCCGATGCCATTCAAGGCACCGGAATCGGCCTGACCATCACCAAACGGCTGATCGAACTCATGAACGGCAGCATCGGTGCCCGCAGTACCGAAGGCCAGGGAAGCGAGTTCCTGGTCCGGTTGCCAGCGTGTGTTTAACGGATTTTTCGCCGTGGCACGCGGAGCTTCGGTTTTCCGCACCTGCCAAACGTCTCAGCAAGGCAGTCCGTCAACCCTCATCCCGACGCCGTTGGCCGCGTTCGTCGTTCTCCCGCTGCTCCACCCGATCCCGTTGTTTGGCCTCGTGGGCGCGGGAGCGGTCGGCGGCGTGATGCAGGGCCCGTTTGCGGCTGCGTTCCTCGAACCAACCCTGACGGCTGTTCTCGACCTCCCGCTGGGCCTGATCCACCAGCCCCTCCAACTGCACGATGGCCTCGTTGAGACGCGAGAGAAAGCGCTGGTAGCCCTGTAGCTGACCGACCCCAAGACCACGGTTGCTGGCATGGCGCAGTTTGTCGGCGCAGTCTTCACGGAAGCGCATCAATTCATCCAGACGCAGCTCCTGTTCCTTGAGTCGGTCGCGGGAACGGCCCAGTTCCCTGGCCGCCGCCTGTTCGCGATTGGCGGCCAGCAGAACCAAGGGATCGAGGCGTTTGGAATCCACCATGCCGGCTTACCTCGGTTTCTGGGTTTCGGCAGTCAGTGTCAACAGGGCGCCGACGCTGTCAGCAAGGTTCACGGACTGGTTCATGTCCTGTTGCAGAAAGGCCATCTGACGGGGATTCATGGCGATGGCCTCGTCGATACGCGGGTCGCTGCCGCGCTGGTAGGCACCCACGCTGATCAGATCCCGATTGCGCTGATAGGTGGAATACACCTGCTTGAAGCGGCGCGCCGCCTCGCGATGTCCCGCTTCGGTAATGTCGCTCATAGCGCGGCTCACCGAGGCCTCGATATCGATGGCGGGGTAATGCCCGGCATCGGCAATCTCGCGCGACAGCACCACATGGCCATCCAGAATGGCCCGGGCAGCGTCGGCGATGGGGTCGTTGGTGTCGTCCCCTTCCGCCAGCACCGTATAAAAGGCGGTGATGGAGCCGCCGCCCTCCTCGCCGTTACCGGCACGCTCGACCAACTGCGGCAACTTGGCAAACACCGACGGTGGATAGCCCTTGGTGGCGGGCGGTTCGTTGATGGCCAGGGCGATCTCACGTTGCGCCTGAGCGAAGCGGGTCAGGGAGTCCATCAGGAGCAACACCTGGTGACCCTGATCGCGAAAATATTCGGCGATGCTGGTGGCCAGCATCGCCCCGTGCAGACGCATCAGCGGCGGGTGATCGGCCGGGGTGGCCACCACCACGGCGCGCGCCAGCCCGGACTCGCCCAGAATCTTCTGCACGAATTCCTTGACCTCGCGGCCGCGCTCGCCGATCAGGCCCACGACGATCACATCCGCCTCGGTGAAGCGGGTCATCATGCCCAGCAACACACTCTTGCCCACGCCACTGCCGGCGAACAGGCCCAGGCGTTGACCGCGGCCGACGCTGAGCAGGGCATTGATGGAGCGCACCCCCACGTCCAGGGGTTCACGAATGGGTTGGCGGCTCAGTGGGTTGAAGCTGCGGCCGGCCAGGGAACGCCAATCGCTATAGTTAATCGGGCCTTTGCCATCCAGGGGTTTGCCGGCACCATCCACCACCCGGCCGAGCAATTCCGGACCAACCCCCACCGCGGTGGAATCGGCCAGGGGGATGACCCGCGACTCCGGCTCCAGGCCGTGCAGGGTGCCGGTGGGCATCAGGTAGAGGCGTTCGCCGGCGAAACCGACCACCTCGGCCTCGATACGTCCGCCCAGGGGACTGACGATATGACAGCGCGAGCCCACTGCTGCGCGGCAACCGACCGCCTCCAGGGTCAGACCGACCATACGCACCAGCTTGCCCTCCACTACCGGCGGCCCCAGGGGCTCCAGGCGGTCTCGATAAGCTGCGACGCGACCCGCCCAGATCCCCGAACGGGGCCACGCAGCCGCAGCGGCCAAGGCGCTCACTCCTGATCCTCCACCCGTTCCCCGCCGAAATTGGCCGCGATCAGGGCGTTAAGGCGACTCTCCAGCGTAGCGTCTACCTGGGAATTTTCGCTGGTGATGCGGCAGCCGCCGCGAGACAGGGTGGGATCGTCCTGAAAGCCGATGGAGGTATCCTGCTCGTCGAGGGCGAAGGCTTCACGGACCAGGTCCACATCTTCAGGATGGAGATGAATACAGATTTTGCGCGCCGCCACCGGCAACACGCGCAGGGACTCACGCACGATGGCCACCACTTGGCCCGGATCGGTACGCAGTTCCCGCCGTACCAACTGACGCACCAGGGCGATGGAAAGCGCGACCAGCTCTTCTTCTACCTGATCATCCAGATCGGCGAAGGGTTCGCTGAGGTGTTTTATCAGCGAGCGAAACTGTTCGATCTGCTTTCGCAGAGCCGCCTTTTCCTCATCCAGCTCACGCCGTCCCTGCTCCAAACCCTCGCGATGACCGAATTCAAAACCCTGGTTGCGACCTTGCTCGTAGGCCTCGTCGTAGGCCTGCTTCTGAATGCGTTCGATCTCTTCGATGGTCGGTGCCGTCGGCGTGGGTTCCAGCGCCTCGGGTTCCTCCACCTCGGGCTCGGCATCCAGATCCGGGATCTCCCAGCGCGTCCATTGCTCCAGGCCATCTTCGACAGAGTGCCTAGACAAGCTCCTCGCCTCCACCGCCCAGCGAGATCTCGCCGGAATCGGCCAAGCGACGTGCCGTGGTCAGTATTTCCTTCTGCGCCGATTCCACGTCGCTGAGCTTGGCCGGCGGTGCCGCCTCCAGGTCGTCGCGCATCATCTCTGCGGCACGCTTGGACATGTTGCGGAAGATTTTTTCCTTGAGTTCCTCGTCGGCACCCTTAAGTGCCAGCAGCAGTTGATCGGAGGCCACCTCCCGCAGCAGGGCCTGGATTCCCCGGTCGTCCACACCGATGAGATTCTCGAACACGAACATTTTGTCCTGAATCTGCTGGCCCAGGTCCTCGTCCAGTTCCTTGATCTGCTCCATGACGGCACTCTCGATAGAGCCCTCCACCAGATTGAGGATATCCGCGGCGGTCTTGATGCCGCCGATCTGGGCGGTCTTCACGTTGGCATTCTTGGCGAACTGGCTCTCCATGATGTCGTTAAGCTCCTGCAAGGCGTCGGGCTGAATGGAATCCAGGGTGGCCACGCGCATGATCACGTCATGCCGCACCCGTTCGCCGAATTCGGCCAATACCTGGGCGGCCACGTCGGATTCCAGAATGGACAGCACGATGGCCATGATCTGCGGGTGTTCATTGCGAATCAGTTCAGCGATGGCGCGCGGATCCATCCACTTGAGCTGGTCCAAACCACGGCTGTTGCGTCCCAGCAGGATGCGGTCGATGACACCACCGGCCTTGTCCTCGCCCAGGGCGGTGTTGAGGACATTGCGGATGTAGTCGTCGGCATCCACGCCCAAGGCGGTCTGTTTGCGGATCTGATCGACGAACACGCCAACCACGTGCTCCACCATGTCCGAGGAAATGTTGTACAGACCGGCCATGGCCTGCCCCACGCCCTGAACCTCTTTCGGCCCCATGTGACGCAGGATTTCCGCGGCGTGTTTTTCGCCCAGGGCCATCAACAGAATCGCCGCCCGTTCGATGCCGGGTACGGCCAGGGCAGTGGCTTCGCTGGTGGTGGTGTCAGGCATGCCAGCCACCCGGAATAGACAGACTGAAGGCGATCATGATTCGGCAATCCAATTCTTGACCAGTTGCGCCACCCGCTTGGGATCGTCGTCCACCATGCGGCGCGCCAGTTCCAGCCGGGCCTCGTAGGCCATGGGCCCTTCCAGACGGGCCAGTTCGTCGTTGCTCAAGCCGGGGATGTTGCCGGTATCGGCGGCTTTTTCCTTCTCGTCGTCGACCAGCTCGCCCTCGGCGCCCTCTTCCGCTGGTACCATGGTGCCGTCGGGCATGCGCCGCATCATGCCTTCTTTGGTTTCGATCAACTCGCCCAGCAGCTCCTGCTTGACCGGCTCCTCCCTGGCCACCAAGGCACGCAGGGTCGGCCGTAGCACCGCGAACACCAGGATCAGCACCAGCAAGGCGGCCAGCAATTGTTTGGCGGCATCCTGCACCCAGGGTTGCTGCCACAGCGGCAGCTCCGGCAGGGGTTCCGGCACCTCGGCGGCTTGGAAAGAGGCGTTGATCACCTCCACGCTGTCACCGCGCTGGGCATCGAAACCTACCGCCTGCTTGATCAGGTTGGTGTAGCGTTCCAGGTCTTCCCCGCTGACCGGCAGACGCTCCACGCCGCCGCCGGACTTGAGGCGTTCCTGGTTGTCCACCACCACTGCCACCGACAGGCGACGCAGGGAACCTGGGGCCATGCGGGTATGGCTGATGGTCTTGTCCAGCTCGTAGTTACGGGTGCTGCGGTTACTGGTGGAAAGAGGCGTGTTCTGCTGTCCGTTGTCACCCTTGGCGACCTCCGGAGCCTGGCCGGCACCGGGCGGTTGATTGCTCAGGGCGCCGGGAATCCCCACCGGGATCTGAAGGCGGCTCTCTTCCTTTACCTGTTGCTCGCTGCGTACCGCCGGCATGTCCGGGTTGAACACCTCGCGGGTCTGTTCGGTGCGGGTGAAATCCACATCGGCGGTAACCTCGGCATGGATGCGGTCGGCCCCCAGGATCGGCGCCAGTATGTCCTCCACACGCTGCTTGTAGTGACTCTCCACCTTCTGCGTGTACTCAAACTGGGTATCGCTCAGCTCCATGTCGCTGTCGCGATCCGGCCGGCTCAACACCCGCCCCTTCTGATCCACCACGGTAACCCGGCCGGACTCCAGCTCAGGCACGCTGGAGGCCACCGTATGAATGATAGCGTCCACCTGACCCCGTTCCAGGCTGCGCCCCGGATACAGGTCCAACAGAACCGAGGCGCTGGGCTGCTTGCGATTGCGCACGAACACCGATTGCTTGGGTACGGCCAGATGCACGCGGGCATTGCGCACCGCGTTCAGCGAAACGATGGTGCGGGCCAGCTCCCCTTCCAGGGCGCGCTGGTATTGCGCCCGCTCCATGAAGCGGCTGGTGCCGAAGCCCTGTTCCTTGTCGAGCAGTTCGAAACCGGTGCTGGCGGCCTTGGGCAGACCCAGGGCGGCCATCTGCATACGGGCCTCGTGCACCTTATCGGCCGGCACCATGAGCACGCCGGTGGCCGGGTCCACCTCAAATGGCAGACCGGCCGTGCGCAAGGCGTCCATCACGTCCACCGTGTCGTTTTTGGACAAGTCCGGGTACAAGGGGCTGAACGTCGGGTCCTGCGACCACAGCACCACCGCCACACCGATGGCAACGCTGGCTGCCATGCCCACCATGACGCCGACCAGTCGCAACCAGGAAAGCCGGTCGATACCACGCTGTGGTGGCTGATCGATCTCGTTCATGGTGACGGCGGTGGAGTCTACGGTGGCCATTCAGGTATCCGCACTGGGGGGAGAAGAGAAACTGTTTCGACGCCGTCCGTCAGAGCGGCATATTCATGACATCGCGATAGGCCTCGACCAGTTTGTTGCGCACCTGGGTCATGGCCTGAAAAGAAACGCTGGCCTTTTGCACCGCCACCATCACCTGCCCCAGATCGGCGTCCTTGGCGCCGGTTTCGAAGGCTTCCGAGAGTCGCTTGGCCTCGCCCTGAGTGGCGTTCACCTTGTCAACGGACTGTTTCAGAAGATCGGCGAAATCCTGACCTGGTCCCTGAGCGGGACGCGCCGTCTCCAACCCCTGAGCCTGGGCGGCCAGAACACGCATCTGCGCCAACACCTGATTGACATCCACTTCGCTCATCGCACACCTCGTTCGTCCCGGCTGCCGTTGATTTCTTGACGGCTAAGCGCGGTTATCGTCTCTGCCTGCGAAAAAAGCATTTTCCGCGCCACAATCAGGCCGGGATACTGACGCCCGCATCGCGCATACGCGCGAGTTTGTAGCGCAGAGTGCGCTGACTGATGCCGAGCTTGGCGGCGGCGTGTTTACGGCTGCCGTTCCCCTCTCGCAGCGCGTCGAGGATGATCTGTTCCTCCACCGAACGCAGTCCCTCACCCAGCCCGCCGGGACCGGATTCCGGCAGGTTGCTGCTTGCCACGTGCGGCAAGGCGGCATCGCCTTGCAGGCCCTCATCCACCTCGAAACACAGGTCGCGGGCACTGATGGTATCGCCGCTGCGCAGAATGAGCGCCCGTTGAATGACGTTCTCCAACTCGCGGACATTGCCGGGCCAGCGATGATTTTGCAGGGCGTGTACGGCATCCACAGCGAAGCCTGGCCGCCGGCCGCCGGAAATCCGTCGTGCCATCAACGCCTCGGCCAGGGGCAGTATGTCCCTGGGGCGCTCGCGCAACGGCGGCAGACGCAGGGGAAACACGTTCAGACGGTAGAAAAGGTCTTCGCGAAACCGGCCGGCGGCCACTTCTTCGCGCAGATTGCGGTTGGAGGTGGCCAGCACGCGCAGGTCCAGGGAGATCACCCGGCGTCCGCCCAGGCGTTCCACCTCACGCTCCTGCAAAACCCGCAGCAGCTTGGCCTGGAGGCCCAGATCCATCTCCGAGATTTCGTCCAGCAGCAGGGTGCCGCCATTGGCCTGCTCGAATTTACCGGGGGAGGATTGATAGGCGCCGGTAAAAGCCCCCTTCTCATAACCGAACAGCACCGCTTCCAGCATATTGTCGGGAATGGCTGCGCAGTTGATGGCGACGAATGGACCTCCGACACGGTCGGAGTGTTCGTGTATAAACCGGGCGAACACCTCTTTACCGGTACCGCTCTCGCCCAGCAGGAGAACGGTTGCATCGCTCTCCGCCACGCGCTCGGCCAAATCCAAAACCGAACGGGTTGCCGGGTCCTCGGCCACCGGGCCGCTGGCGGCGGCGGTACGGGCGCGCAGGTAACGGCTGACGGTGTTGACCAGTACCTCTGCCTCGAACGGTTTGACCAAATAATCGATGGCGCCCTCACGCATTGCCTGCACGGCCTTTTGGATGGTGCCATAGGCAGTCATCAGTAGCACCGGCAGATCGGGCCGCTGCTCCTTGATCTTGCGCAGCAGCGAATGGCCGTCCATGCGTTGCATCTGCACATCGCTGACCACCATGCCGACATCCTCCGAATGGGACAGCCACTCCAGGGCGCTGCGGCCGTCGTCAGCGGTGGCGACGCCGAAACCGGCCAGCTCCAGGGTGTCGGACAGGGCCTCGCGCAGGGTGGGATCGTCCTCGACTACCAGTACGGTTGCTGCACTCATGGTCGTTTTCCTCTTTTTCGTTAGCCGTGCCGTCGCTCAGCTCGCGCGGCGATATTCGGTTTCGTGGCAGGCGGCCGGGGCCTCCCGCAGGGGCAGAGTGATCGTGAATTCGGTGCCTTTTCCCGGTCGGCTGTGAACGCCGACCTGTCCGTTGTGGGCCTGGATCACAGCCTGAACCACCGCAAGACCCAGCCCGGTACCTTCCGATCGGGTGGTGAAAAACGGGTCGAAGATGCGCTCCAGGGTTTCCGACGCCATGCCGGGACCGTTGTCGCATACCCGCAGCAACAGATGGGCATCGGCATCCAGTTCCGCCCGAAGCGTCAGGTGCAGCCCTTGCGGTCTGGCGTTGGCGGCATTGTCCGCGAGATTGCCCAATACCCCGAGCAACGCCTCTTTATTGGCGGTGAGTCGGCCGTCGGCGATATTTTCCAAGACGAAATTTGCTTGCAAGGGGCGTAGCTGGGTCTCCAGGCTGGCGCGGGCCTCATCCAAAAATTCCTTTACGGACAGCACTTCCATACCGAATCGCCCACCCTTGGCGAAACTCAACATATCGTTGACCTGGGATTCCATGTGCCGCAACCGGGCCAGAACCTTGTCGGCGAAGCGACGCCGATCGTCGGCGCGCAGATCGCTGCGGCCCAGTTGCGATACGTACAGCAATGCGGTGGCCAGGGGAGTACGGATCTGGTGGGCCATGCCGGCCGCCATCTCACCCATGGCGGACAGGCGTTGGTTGCGATGAATGGTGTCCTGCATGGCGCGTACTTCGGTAACGTCCTGTAACACGACGATGCTGCCGGGTTCCGATTCCAGCGGTCGGCGGGTAACGCTGACCACACGACCGTTCTTCAGCACCACTTCCGGCGCGCCCGACGAAGCCACGCCAACCGCGCGCAGATGGACCTCGGACCAGGGTCTGCCAAGGAGGGGCTCACCCAGCAGCGCCAGAGCGGCAGGGTTGCACTCCTGAATGCAGTCCTTGCCATCCAGCACCACCACAGCAGCAGGCAAGGCGGAGAGAAGTTTTTGCAGACGCTCGGCCAGACGTTCCTTCTCGGCCAGTTGGCGCAGACGCTCGCTACGGGCGGCGGCCAACTCCTCGTTGAGGCGTTGCACGCGCTGCTCCAGCTCTCGGTAAGAACCCTCCAACTGCTCGGACAATCGGTTAAATGCCTGAAAGGCATCTTGCAGTTGGCGGGTGCGTCCGTCGGTGGCGAGATTCATGGTCTGTTGCTCCAGCTATGTCGATCGCACGTCGGCGATCGCCTTCACCAGGTCAACAGCAAAAACTCTGCCAGAATTTCGTAACCTTACAATTCAACAGGTTACAAGACGGCAAAATGGGGAGGGTCAGGAATCCGTCAGATCGTCGCCGCGTTGCAGGCCGTATTTCCGCAATTTTTCGACGAGTGTCGTGCGGCGCATGTTGAGCAAGCGGGCGGCATGGGCCACCACCCCATTTGACTCATCCAGGGCCTGTTTGATGAGGTTGCATTCCAGACCGGCCAAGTGCTCTTTCAGGTCCAGACCGTCCTTCGGCAAACGGGAGGTCGCCAGGATGTCGGCAGCCACCGCACTGGCCTGGGATTCCGCCGGCGCATCGTCGCCATCGGCCGCACCGATACCGGCCGGCCTGGCCTTACCGGTCTTGATCTGAAACTTCTCCGGCAGGTCGTTGACGTCCACCACGCCATAGGGAAAAAGAATCACCAGACGTTCGATCAAATTGGCCAGCTCACGCACGTTGCCGGGCCATGGATACTGACACAGGGACATGATGGCGGCGGGCGTCAGACGGACCGAACCGCGCTTTTCGTGCTCAATGCGGGCGATCAGGTCGCTGATGAGGATGGGCACGTCTTCCACCCGCTCCTTCAGAGGCGGCATTTCGATGGGAAAGACGTTGAGGCGGTAGTAGAGATCCTCGCGAAAACGGTTGTCGTTGATGGCCTCTTCCAGATCGCGATGGGTAGCGGCGATGATACGCACATCCACTTCCACCATCTTGTTCGACCCAACCCGTTCGAACTGGCGCTCTTGCAGCACCCGTAGCAACTTTACCTGCATGGCCATGGGCATATCGCCGATTTCGTCCAGGAACAGGGTGCCGCCATGGGCCATTTCGAACCGTCCCTGGCGGGAGCTGATGGCACCGGTGAACGCGCCCTTCTCATGGCCGAACAGTTCGCTTTCCAGCAAATCCGGCGGTATGGCACCGCAGTTGATGGGCACGAAGGGTTTGTTGCGCCGCGAGGAGTGGTAGTGAATATTGCGGGCCACCACCTCTTTGCCGGTACCGGATTCTCCCAGAATCAATACGGTGGCATCGGAGTCCGCCACCTGCTCAATGAGACGGCGGATACGCTTCATGGCGCGGCTGTTGCCTGTCAGGCTGCGGAACAGGTCCACCGGCCGACGTGAGGCATTGCCGGCGTGCGACTCCTTGTATATCTGCGCCTTGTGCAACAGGTTGATGATGGGGCCGTACTTGGCCGGCACCTCCAGCACCCCCATTACCTGGGAACCGACATTGTGGCAGTGCAGAGTGTCTTCGCCGGTTTCGTGCATGACGATGATCGGCAATTCCGGCGCCAGTTCGGCAACCCGTTTGAGGACCGCCGTCTGCGCGTCGGAGGTGCGCAGGCAGCCCACGAAAACAGCCAGCGTCGCCGCCGTCTCCTGGAGTGCCGGTTCGAAATCCTCCGAGCCCACCACATCGATATCGAAATCGATGAAGTCCAGCACGGTTCGCAGAGCATTGGCTCTGCTTTGGTTATTATCGATGATGAGAATGCTATCGAACGCCATATCGCAACTGCTGCCCTACGGTACGGCGGGGGCTACCCGACTACAATGAGCCTTGAGTTAAGCACCTTCCCCGGCGTGTGTCAAAAAAATGCCACACAGTTTTTGATTTCTACCGACCGACAGAAGTCGCCAATTATTCGTCGGCACCAAAAGGCGAGAGAATTACCACCGATAGCGCCGTTACTCCAATTGGCTCTACGCAAGGTCCTGAAGCGGCTAATCTCCCTTGGCCCGCTCCTGTGCGCGATCCTGCCGATGCCGGCGAAAAACCCACCGTGCCAACTCATCGGCCTCCGCGGCGCTCAGCTCTCGCCACCGGGCATGGACCTCTACCGCCGAGTCACCGTGTTGAGCGACTACCCTGGCAGGCAGGGTGATGGCCTTGGGAATGGCCGATTCGGGTATGAACTCCACCACGATCTCCTCACCTTCGCCGGGCGCCGCCTCCGCGGACTCTTCCCACCACACGATGCCTTGTGAAGAGAGCCGAAGCGGCCGGGGAAGAGAGGGCGGACGTTGACGAAAATGCAGTTCCGCCACCAGGTCCAGCAACAGATCCAGACGTGCGTTTATCTGCGCCAGCTCCCTGCGGCTGTGTTCGTCCTCGGCATCAGACGGCGCATCGCGCAAACTGGAGAGTGCCCGCAAGATTCGTGCATTATCGGTTGCAACCGCAGGCACGGTGACATCGGGCATGTCGGTCCACCAATGCATCGCCATCTCCACATCGACAACCAGCCCCGGTTCATGCCAATCACTCATAGAAGATACTCAAGATTAAGTTCAAACGGCCGATCACCAACCACCAACAGCCATAATCGGGTTTCGGACAAGGGAAGTCCCCGCCACCCGAGGAGTGTAGACCCATGAAGATCGAAAGCGCCGAATTGCAGTTGGCCGCGAGCCATCAACGGGTCACGAGGAGCGTGGAGAGGGAAGAATTACACCTTCGCATCGGGCCTCCGGATAACGGGGAACGGCCTGGCCGCCGTCTCGCCCTGGGCAAGGACAAGGTAGAGATCTCCGGGGAACAGCGCGCCGACAAACCCTCCAAGCTGGCGAGGCGACTCGACGAGCCGCTGGATAAAATGGACGATCTTCGGGTCAGCATCCTGAGAAAAATGTTGGAGGCATTCACCGGGCGCAAGATCGACGTGCTCTCCCCCAGTGAGCTGCAAGACCAGCTTGAAGAAGCCGAGACAGCCGAAGTGCCGGCCGCGTCGCCGCCATCGGAGCAGACACAGCAGTCCGCCGGCTACGCCATCGCCTACGATTACTACTCCGCCCGTTTCGAGCACGAATCCACCAGTTTCAACGCTCAGGGCTCGGTGCGAACCACCGATGGCCGCGAGATCCAGATTGACGTGCAACTGAACATGAGTCGCACCTTCTTCGAGGAACAGCGCCTGAGCCTGCGTGTCGGTGACGCCCCTAAAAAGGTTGACCCACTGGTGGTGAACTTCGCCGGCAACGCCGCGGAGCTATCGGATACCCGCTTCGCGTTCGATCTGGACGCCGACGGCAAAAGCGAGCAAATCGCCCTGCTGAAACCCGGCAGCGGTTTCCTGGCCCTGGACCGCAACGGGGACGGCCAGATCAATGACGGCAGCGAACTCTTTGGCCCGACCCTGGGCAATGGCTTTACCGAGTTAGCTCGCTACGATGAAGATGGCAACCAGTTCATCGACGAGAACGACAGCATCTTCGACAAGCTGCGCATCTGGACCCGTGACGGGCAAGGCAACGAACAATTGGTGGGACTGGGGCAGAAAGGGATCGGGGCCATCTATCTCGGCCGTGTGGATACGCCCTTCCAACGCTACGACCAGGAGCACCAGCTGCTGGGTGAGATTGCGCAAACCGGGATCTATCTCAACGAGGACGGCTCCAGCGGCACCCTGCAGGAAGTGGATTTGGTGGTTTAGGCACAAGACACTCAGGCAAGGCTACAGCGCTGGACCGCCATTATCATGCAGTGCAGCCGTTTACTTGCCGCCAAAAAACTGCGTATTCGATCAGCCGGCGGCCTGCATGGCCGATCCGGCGATCAACTGGCTGCGCGCCAGCACGCTGCGGGAATAATGGGCCTTGTTGACATAAACCTCTTCACCGCGCCGCCTGACCTTTACCATGGGTGCGGCATCGCGCCCCAGTGCCGGTCCCACGTAATAGTATTGCAGGGCCTTCTCCCAATCCTTCAGCTGCGATCCGTCTCCCAGGTAGGGGAAGTGTTCGCGGCTGGTGCGGAAGCAATCGGCCAGATACCAGGTTCCCGCCAGAATGGAGTCCTTGGGGGAAAAGGGCGTGCGAATGGTGATGCTGTCCTGGGCCAGGGCCTCTTTGGCCATAGTGAAAGTAGAGCTGATGGTCTGCATGAGGCCGCGGGCACTGGTGGTTCGAGCGGAAGCCAGTGGGTCGCCGTGGGATTCCTGCATGATCACCGAGGCGATGATCTCCTGCGGCACGCCGAAAAGATCGGAGGCGTCACGGATGTAGTCGGCAAAGCGCTCCAACTCGGCAGGAAACCTGGGTTGGGCCTCATACAGACGTGGCGAGCGCAGTTCCGCGGCCTGCACAGGCTGCCTCGCCACTGACACCAGGGGACGGGGGCTGGCATCGATGGCCATGCTGGCGGCGCGTACGCCTTGATCGTCCACCGCCGGCTGTTTTAGCAATACCAAACTGAAGACAACCGCGAGCACAATGGCTCCGGAGACCAGGTTCAAGGCGTGAAAGAGTGTTTTATATACCGTCACCGCGCAACCGAACCCGAGTCCGACATATCCCCGAGCCCGCCCATTTCGTAATCGTTAGGCGGCAGAGAATATCACAACCCTTACGCCAATTGTGTGGCCTGGATCATGCGACAGGAGTGCGCGTCCGGGGAATCCGCTCCAGGCCGCCCATATAGCCGCGCAGGGCCTCAGGTACCAGCACACTGCCGTCGGCCTGCTGGTAATTCTCCAGCACCGCCACCAGGGTACGCCCCACCGCCAGGCCGGAGCCATTCAGGGTGTGGGCCAGTTCCGGCTTGCGGGTTTCGGGATTGCGCCAGCGGGTCTTCATGCGACGGGCCTGGAAGTCCTCGAAGTTGCTGCATGAGGAGATCTCCCGGTACTTGCCCTGGCCGGGCAGCCAAACCTCCAAGTCATAGGTCTTGGCCGAGGAGAAGCCGATGTCGCCGCCGCACAGCACCATCACCCGGTAGGGTAGATTCAGCCGTTGCAAGATCGTCTCGGCATGACCAGTGAGTTCTTCCAGTGCTCGGTAGGAATCCCCAGGAGCGACGATCTGCACCAGTTCCACCTTTTCGAACTGGTGCTGTCGGATCATGCCGCGCACGTCCTTGCCGTAGGAGCCGGCCTCGCTGCGGAAACAGGGGGTATGGGCCACCATGCGCAGGGGCAGGCGATCATTTTCAAGAATATCGCCGCGCACCAGATTGGTGACCGGCACCTCGGCCGTTGGAATCAGGTAGAACCCCTGCCCGCCCTGAATACCGAACAGGTCCTCCTCGAACTTGGGCAACTGGCCGGTACCGCGCAGGCTGTCGGCGTTGACCATATAGGGCACATATTGCTCGGTGTAACCGTGCTCGCCGGTATGCACGTCGAGCATCAGCTGAATCAACGCGCGGTGCAACCGGGCGACGGGGCCGGAGAGATTGACGAAGCGCGAGCCGGTGACCTTGGCGGCAGCATCGAAGTCCATACCGCCCAGGGCGGCGCCGATGTCCACATGATCACGGGGTTCGAACTCGAACTCACGGGGTTCGCCCCAACGCCGCACTTCCTGATTGTCGTCTTCGTTCCTGCCGGCCGGCACGGATTCATGGGGGATATTGGGCACGCCCATCAACAGCCCATCCAGCTCGTCCTGCAAGCCGGCCAGCTCGGCCTCGGCTTCCTTGAGGCGCTCGCCCATTTTGCCCACTTCCGCCATCAAAGGAGCCACATCCTCCCCGGCGGCCTTGGCCTTGCCAATGGACTTGGAACGCACGTTGCGCTCGTTGCGCAGGGTCTCCACCTCCACCTGCAAGGACTTGCGGCGGTTTTCCAGCTCGTCGAACTGGGAGCGATCCAGGGTAAAACCACGGAAAAGCAGACGTTCGGCGATGAAATCGAATTCGTTACGCAGGCGGCGCGAGTCGAGCATGGTTGTTTCTTGTGGTTGGAAAAGGGGACCGATCAGCCGTGTAACTTTGCCGACCAAGTGACGATATGTCCAGGGCGAATCAGGTCACCGAGTTCGTCCAGCACCTCGTTCACCCGGTCCTGGGTGTCGAAAAACTCGACCACCAGTGGCAGATCCAGGGACAGATCCAACAGATGGGCCTCATGCACGGCGCCGGAAGAGCCGTAGCCGCACACCCCCCGAAACACCGTCACTCCGCGTACCTTGGCGTCTTCATGCAGGCGTTTCAAGAGGGGTTTGAGTTTGTGTTCGCCCTCGGTGAGGTAAACTCGGGCCATCAGCACATCGGTAGTCTGCATCACCATCCCTCCGCTCACATTCGCCGCGCCAGCCACATACCCAGGGCCACTGCCAACACGCAAAACAGCACGCTGCCCAGCATGTTCAACACGGCCTTGGCGTAGTCGCCCTCTTCCAACAGGTTGAAGGTCTCCAGGGCAAAGGTGGAAAAGGTGGTGAAGGCCCCCAGCAAGCCCACCAGAATCGCCGCCCGCCAGGCCGGGTCAAGACTGGCCCGCTCCAGAAACCAGACGTACAGAAAGCCCATCAGCAACGAACCGATCACGTTCACCGCCAGGGTGCCATAGGGAAAGGAGCGCCCCAACAGGGCATAAACCCCGCCCGAGATCCAGAAACGCAACAGCGCACCGACGGCGCCCCCACCCGCAATGGCAAACCAATTGAGCATGGCCCATTCTAACCCAAGGCGGCGGGCACCCGCAGATAACACGACAGGCCGTTGCAGATGCATCGGCCCCATGAGCGATCAGGCGCCATGAATCCCGACACCCGGTGACATCAAGGTTCCGGGTTTTTGGGCAGAGCCGCCGCCAGTGGAAAACGGATGGTTACCACCAGACCCGGAGTGGCGTCTCCCAGAATGAGCTCCGCGCCGTGCATCTGACAGACCGCCCGAACCAGGGACAGTCCCAGGCCGTTACCGGCTGTGTGACGAGACGATTCCAGCCGAACGAATCGTTCCAGCACATGCTCACGTTCCGCCGCGGGAATCCCCGATCCGGTGTCGGCCACCACCATCTCGGCTCTGTTGTGCACTACTGCCACGGTCAGGCTGACGGTGCCGCCCTCGGGTGTGTATTTCAGGGCATTCTCCAGTAAATTTCCCAGGGCTTGGGTTAGCAGATTGCGGCTGGCTGTCACGCTGATCTCGCCCTCGCAGCGTCTCAACAGCGTCTGGCTCTTCTCCTCCGCCAAGGGCTCATAAAGGTCTGCCAGGTTGTGGGCCACAATACAGAGATCGACCCGCTCCCAGGTGGCGCGCCGGTTGCCCGCCTCGGCCTGCGCGATGCTCAACAGGGCATTGAAGGTATCGATCAGTCCCTGGGTATCTTCCACCCCCTGTTGCAGGGCCTCCCGGTATTCCTCCTCGCTGCGGCGACCCAGCAGGGTCACTTCCAGAGTGTTGCGCAATCGGGTCAATGGACTGCGCAGGTCGTGGGCGACGTTGTCGCTGACTTCCCGGATCCCGCGGACCAGGTATTCGATGCGGTCGAGCATGGCGTTGAGGCGCTCGGCGAGGGCGTCAAACTCGTCGCCTCGGTCGCTGACGGGGATACGCTTGCCGAGATCGCCAGCCATGATCTGGCCAGCGGTACCGGATATGGTTTCCATTCGCCGCAGAATCGCCAGGGCGATGGTCAGCCCCAACAGCAGGGACAACAATACCGCAACCCCGACGACCTCAAGCAGATACTCGGCCAACTCCATCAGTTCTGCTTCCTGATCTACCCGGCGGGCGATGAGCAAACGGCTGCCATCGGTGAATTGCCTGGCAATCACCGGCCAGACGGCATCATCGCCATACAGCGCGCGCGGAATCAGCTCCTCGTCGATCAGGATGGTGTGGACCTCACTGTCCAGAGCCACCTCGCCATCTTCCTCAGGCCAGCCGAGCAGATTGCCAGCGAGTCGTTTGCCGTCCCGATCCACCATCAGATAGACCCTGCCATCCTGGTCGGCTCCCGGCAACCGCGCCCGGACGCGAGCAAGGGCCTCGCCGCTGGAGCTGGCGATGTCCACGAATTCGCGCTCCAACCAGTGGCGGTCTTCGTCTTCTACATGACCGTTCACCGACCAAAGAAATGCCCCCACCGCCAGGGCCAGTACCACGGCGTAGGCCAGCGCATATTTCAGCGCCAGACGCAGTGCCGAGGTGGCAAGGAGCTTAGGCCGTTTCACTGAGTTTGTACCCGGCACCGCGGACCGTGTGTAACAGCGGGCGATCGAAATCCTTGTCGATCTTGGCCCGTAGGCGGCTGATCTGCACGTCGATGACGTTGGTCTGAGGGTCGAACTGGAAGTCCCAGACCTGCTCCAGCAGCATGGTGCGGGTGAGCACCTGTCCTGCATGACGCATCAGGCATTCCAACAAGCGGAACTCCCTGGGTTGCAGCCGAATGGCCCTGCCGGCCCGTACCACGGACTGCCTACGCAAATCGATCTCCAGATCAGCCACATGCAGCCGATGCGCGGGATTGACCGGCTGCACGCGCCGCGCCAGCGCTTCCAGACGGGCCAGCAGTTCCGAGAAGGCATAGGGTTTTACCAGGTAATCATCTCCGCCGGCACGCAGGCCGGCCACCTTGTCATCCACCTCGCCCAGAGCGGAAAGCACCAGCACCGGCGTGGCGTTGCGATCTGCCCGCAACATGCGCACGATGCTCAGCCCATCCCGAAGCGGCAACATGCGGTCTACCACCAGCACGTCGTAGCTTCCGGTAAGCGCCAGGTGCAGACCACTGTCGCCGTCCCCGGCATGATCGACCACATGACCGCACTCCCCCAACCCCTTGATGAGGTAGTCCGCCGCCTTGTGGTCGTCTTCGATCAGTAGGATGTGCATAGTTCAATAGTAAGCCCTGGGTTCGAAGATGGAATTACCATTTGGCAATGTGCAGGAAAGTGGCAGGAAAGGTGGCGGCGAAACAATGGCTCCCGAGGCGACGCGAAGTCCGCGTCGTGTGATTGGGGAGAGAAACACCATGAAACCATCAGCCAAACATGCCATTACCGGCACCCTGGCGGTGTCGGCCACCTGCCTGAGCCTTGTTACTTATGCGGACAGCGTCGAGCCCGCTTCGAAGCGCCACAACGAAACCGCCGTTTGCTCCCGCACCGCCTTCGACCTTTACGCCGCCTGCACCGCCGATATTCACGAGGAGTATCGAATCGCCGACGCCAACTGCAACAATATTGTCGATGGCTCGGAGCGGGCCGAATGCAGGCTTGAGCGCAATGAGGCATTGTCGGAGGGTAAACGCGAATGCATTGAGCAGCGCAGAGCTCGCACCGATTTATGCTCGGCACTGGGCGAGGATGCTTACGATCCGCAGATCGATCCGGCAAACTTTGTCGATCCCCTGCTAATTGGCGATACGGTCGCACCCAACAGCTATTTCCCCCTCACGCCGGGACTGGTTCGGGTATATGAATCCGGCGAGGAGACCATTACTGTCACGGTTACCGACGAGACCGTGGAGATTGCGGGGGTGAGCTGTATCGTGGTGCGAGACATCGTCCAGGAAGGCGACGAGGTCATTGAAGACACCATGGACTGGTACGCCCAGGACATCGAAGGCAACGTCTGGTATTTCGGTGAACTGGCGCTGAACTTCGAGGATGGATTCGTCACCGATATCGACGGTTCCTTCCGAGCCGGCATCGACCGCGCCAAGCCCGGTATCTTGATGTTTGCGGCACCGCAGGTGGGTGATATCTACCGTCAGGAGTTCGCCCTGGGCGAGGCCGAGGATGTTGCAGAGGTCCTCTCCACCGGTGCCGACGAAAGCGCGGCGGCGGCAAGCTGCAACTTCGCCTGCCTGCAGACCCGTGACTTCACGCCGTTGGAGCCGGGCGTGGAAGAGTACAAGTTCTACGCACCCGGCATCGGCCCGATTGTCGAGTATCATGTGGACGACCCGGAAGACCGCGTGGAGCTGATCTCGGTAGAACTGCCGTAAGATGCGGTCGGCCGGCGGGTCACGAGGAAACGCCCGCCGGTCGCTCATTCCCCGATCCAATCGATAGCCCTAGGGAGTTTCCTTTGTCGAACCGGAAACTACTGCTACTGGCTGCAATAGCGGCAAGTACCCAAACGCCGGCCCAAGAGGCCAACACCCTGTACAGCACCCGCGAGGAGCGGCGCGAGGCGGGCCTGGCCCGGGAAATCGTGGAAGGACTGAGCATCACCACACTGCTGGAAACCGAAGCGGTGCAACGCCGCCAGCGCCACCGTGAAGGCAATGGCGAGGGACGTGAAGACGACGCCAACGCTACCCTGCAACTGGCTTTGCTGGCCGAACCGCTGGATTGGCTTAGCGCCGAAGTGATCTACGAATTCGAGGTCGACGGCAGTAGACACACCATCGATGAGGCCCTCGTAAAACTCTCTGTTGACGATGTGGAAATCGAAGCCGGCCTGCTGTACCTGCCCTTTGGGGAATATTTCAGCCATTTCATCACCGGTCCGATCCTGGAGTTCGGCGAAACCCGCGATCCGGCCGTCATACTCGCTATCGGCCTCTCCGAGGAGATGGAATTGAGTGTGTTCGGCTACCGTGGCGAAGCCCGACAAGCCGATCGAATCTCCGCCGAGCTGGACTACGGTCTGGCACTGGAATGGACTCCGCGGGACGCGCTGCTGTTCGGCCTCAGCTACGTTTCCGATCTGGCGGACAGCGACGAAGAACTGCTGGAGGACGAGGACCATCGCTACGAAAAGCGCGTCGGCGGCTTGGCCGGCTACATGCTCTGGCAAGGCGAGGGTTTTCAGATGAGCGCCGAATTCGTCAGCGCCTTGGGTCGGTTTCGGGAGCTTGATCGGGAATTCGATCGTCCAGTCGCCTGGAACCTGGAACTCGCCTATCGCTTGCACAACGACCTGGAACTGTCCGCGCGCCTGGAGGGCAGCGACGAGATCGAAGACGCCCCCTACCTGCAAGCCGGCCTGTCCCTGGGCTGGCTCATCGCCGATACCTTGGCGCTGAGACTGGAATACCTGCACGGCCGATACCGTCGTGGGCTGGCGGAAGACGACCGGGAACGGGAATTGGAACGGGTTCAAAGCCTGGGTTTTCAGCTGAGTTGGGGTATCTGAATCCGGCATCCTGGCAATGCCGGAGTTCCTGGCGTAAAGTCAAACTGCAATGTTGTTGGCATATGCTTGAACGAAATCGTCTACAGACTGATTTCAATGGAACCAGGGAATGCGCCATGAGGATGATTTTACTGGGATGCCTTCTGCTATCCGTTGCGGCCTACGCCGAACCACCCGAGCTGTTGCTGCTCAACAAATACACCTCCGATCAGTCGATCGAAGGTTGGCTGGTCAGTGAAAAACTGGACGGCGTAAGGGCCTGGTGGAACGGCCACGAACTGACCTCGCGCCAAGGCAACCGGTTTGCCGCACCGGCTTGGTTCACCGAGGATTTCCCCGCCTTCGAACTCGATGGAGAGCTCTGGATGGGGCGCGGCCGCTTCGCACAAACACTCTCCATCGTCTCGCGGGACCAGCCCCACGAAGGCTGGCAGGCCATCGGTTACCACGTGTTCGAGGTGCCGAATGCCCCTGGCGGACTGCTACAGCGGCTGAATCGCCTGCGCGAATTCCTGGCCGACAAATCCATACCCCAGATTCATATCGTCTCCCAGACCCCTGTGAGCGGCCACACCGCGTTGATGGAACGCTTGAGAACCGTCGAAACACTCGGCGGCGAGGGCCTGGTTCTGCGCAACCCGGACACGGACTATGAAACCGGCCGTGGCCCCAACGCCCTCAAGGTAAAATCCTTTGACGACGCCGACGGCCGGGTAATCGGCCACAACCCCGGCAAGGGCCGCTTCGCCGGACTGGTGGGCTCCTTACAGGTGGAACTCGAAGACGGTCGACAGATCGCAATCGGCTCCGGCCTGAGCGAAGCCGAACGCCGCGATCCCCCACCCGTGGGTTCGATCGTCACCTTCAAACATCACGGCTACACCCGCACCGGCCTGCCGCGTTTTGCCACCTTTCTGCGGGTTCGTCGGCTGACTGGCTTGGAGCCTGTCCGGGAATAGATGAGCGGCTCGGGCGATGGTGTTCCCAGCAAACAGAGCTCTTCGTCCCGGAACCTGTTTTCGGTTACGCCAGAATTACCTGCCGATTAACGCGTTTTTCAGGTTGAGATATTGATGGAAGGCATGAAAGTCTTTGTCGGAATGCAAAAGGGAAAGATTATTCTCTATGCAAAAAGTGGCAATGATCGTATCAATGGTTTTTCGGATCGTAACGCCTTTTGCTCTAAGCAGCCGATAGTATTCAGCGCTCTTTATCGCGATATCTCTTCCGGCAAGATCATAGAGGGTAAGTGATTCGAGAAGTACTTTAGCCGTTTTATAGTCTTTATCGTAGCGAAAGCCTCGTAACACTTCGGCCAGAATCAAGTCGCCAATGCAGATTGCCTGAACGCCGAGCATGGCATCGAGCTGTGTGGATTCCGGTGTTACTGTTCCATTGAAATAGTCGATCCAAACGCTGGAATCGACCAGAATCACTTATCGGTTCTCATGTCATCCAGATCGCCTTCCCATTTGAGCTTGCCACGAAAGCGTCGGATGTTTTCTTGTTGTTTTAGTTGTATCAAAGCCTTAAGACCAAGCTCCACGACTTCGCGCTTGGTTTTCAGCCCCGTCAATTTCAGCGCGTCAGCCATCAGGCCATCGTCAATTACGATATTGGTTCTCATCGCAACCTCAATGTGTATCAGAAATCCTCTAATTACACATTAGGCGGCGAGCCTTAGCGCATGTCAAGCATCAGGCAAGAACGGGTGTTTAAACCGCCCTGCCCGTCGCCATCTGCTGATCCACTGCCCGATTTGAGCCGGGGTAGTCCACTGCCTGAGTGCAAACAAGCGCCTTCCGTCTGATTTCCGGCAGGCCGCCAGGACACCTATCCGTTAAGGGAAAACCTGCTGTGGACACGCATGCCCGTCAGATGTACTTCACTTCCACGATCTCCAGCTCCCGAATCCCCTTTGGCGTCTGCACCTGGGCAACGTCGTCGACCTGTTTGCCGATCAGGGCGCGGGCGATGGGAGAGCTGATGGAGATAAGTCCGTTCTTGATATCGGCTTCGTCGTCGCCGACGATGCGGTATTCCAGTTCTTCGTCGGTGTCCACGTCCAGAAGCTCAACGGTGGCACCGAACACGACGGTGCCGTTGGCATCGAGTTTGGTGACGTCGATGATCTGGGCGTGGGAAAGCTTGCCCTCGACCTCCTTGATACGGCCCTCAATGAAGCTCTGCTGCTCGCGGGCGGCGTGATATTCGGCGTTCTCCTTCAGATCGCCATGGGCGCGGGCCTCTGCGATGGCCTCGATCACCTTGGGGCGGTCCACGGTCTTCAGCCGCTGAAGCTCCTCACGCAGCCTTTCGGCCCCCTGTACGGTCAAGGGCACTTTACTCATTCGTCATCCAACCTCATCGAAAAATCATCTACGCAACCGCGGCCACTGCCGCGGCAGGGTGTTTTCTGGGACCCCGGTCTCCCGGAGCCGGTCTGCACGTTATTCTAAGCGTTGATGTCCTGGAGTCGATAGACTTCGCGGTCCGAGCTGGTGGTCAAGGCCATACAGGTGGCAAAAGCGCCGGCCATAGTGGTGGTATAGGTCACCTTGTGTTGCACGGCCGCCCGGCGGATGTGATAGGAGTCGTCGATAGCCTGACTGCCCTCCACGGTGTTGACGATCAAGGTGACTTGATCGTTTTTGATCAGGTCCATCAGGTTGGGACGCCCCTCGCCCACTTTGTGCACCCGGGTACAGGCCACGCCCTGCTCCTGCAGAAACGCGTGCGTGCCGTTGGTGGCAACCAGGGTGAAACCTGCCTCAATGAGCTTTTCCGCCACCTTGGCCAGGCCGGGTTTGTCCGCATCGCGCACACTGAGCAGGGCCATGCCTTGGTTTGGCAGGCTGACGCCAGCCCCCATCAGTGCCTTGGCGAAGGCTTCACCGAAGGTGCGTCCGACACCCATGACCTCCCCGGTGGATTTCATTTCCGGCCCCAACAGAGGATCCACGCCAGGGAACTTGATGAACGGGAACACGGCCTCCTTCACGGAGTAATACTTGGGCTTGGCCTCCGCGGTAAATCCCTGCTGCATCAAGGGAACACCGAACATGCAGCGGGCCGCCACCTTGGCCAGGGGAACGCCGGTGGCCTTGGACACATAAGGCACCGTACGGGAAGCACGGGGGTTCACTTCCAGTACGTAGATGGTTTCACCCTGAATGGCAAACTGGGTATTCATGAGGCCGACGACCTTGAGGGCATGGGCCATCTGGCGAACCTGTTCGCGCAAGCGATCCTGGATCTCGTCCGAGAGTTGGTAAGGTGGCAGGGAACAGGCAGAGTCGCCGGAATGCACGCCGGCCTGTTCGATGTGTTCCATGATGCCGCCGATGAGCACGCTTTCACCGTCACAGATGGCATCCACATCCACCTCCACAGCATCTTCCAGGAACCGATCCAACAGTACCGGCGAATCATTGGATACCTGCACGGCCTCGCGCATGTAGCGGCGCAGTTCGCTCTCGCGATGGACGATCTCCATGGCCCGACCACCCAGGACGTAGGACGGCCGCACCACCAGGGGATAGCCGATTTCCTCTGCGAGCGCCACGGCACTGTCCGGATGGCGGGCGGTGCGGTTGGGCGGTTGCAGCAGGCCAAGCTTGTGAATCATCTGCTGGAAGCGTTCGCGATCTTCGGCCAGGTCGATCGAATCGCGACCGCTGCCAAGAATCTCGACGCCCCGCTTGTCGAGCGGCGCAGCCAGGTTGATGGCCGTCTGTCCACCAAACTGGACGATCACCGGCGGCATGCTCCGCTCGAAGTTCTCGCCCTGCTCATGCCGCAGGATTTCGTGAACGCTTTCGGCGTCTAGCGGTTCGAAATAGAGCCGGTCGGACGCGTCAAAGTCGGTCGAAACCGTTTCCGGGTTCGAGTTAACGATGATCGAGGAAAGTCCGGCAGCGTGAAGTGCCTTGGCCGAGTGCACCGAGCAGTAATCGAATTCGATCCCCTGCCCGATCCGGATCGGGCCGGAACCGACGACAAGTGCCCGTTCGCCTTCGATCGCGGGCGCTTCGTCCTCTTCCTCGTACGTCGAGTAGTAGTACGGAGTCGCCGATGCAAATTCCCCGGCGCAGGTATCGACGAGTTTGTAGACCGGCCACATGCCAAGTTCGTCACGTTGTTCCCGGATTACCGCTTCCGATTCGCCGCGCAACTTGCCGATCTGAGCATCGGAGAATCCGGCCCGCTTGGCGGTCCAGAGCAACTCGGGGCTGATCGAGGTTGAATTGGCGAGTTCCCGTTCGAGCTCGACGATGCCGACGAGCTTGGAAAGGAACCAGTGATCGATCTTGCTCAATTCCCACACGGTTTGCGCTTCGACGCCGCGCCGCAGGGCCGCCATGATGGCGAAAAGGCGCAAGTCGTTCGGGCGCTGGATGAGTTCGAGCAGATCGGCGTCGCTCCAGTCCTTCTCTTCCCAGAGCAGGTCCTTGGCGTTCGATTCGAGCGACCGGACCGCTTTCTGCAGCGATCCCTCGAAGCTCCTGTCGATCGCCATCACTTCGCCGGTC
>JAGRGI010000219.1 GCA_020445565.1 Chromatiales bacterium | reverse complement strand
ATGAACGTGATGCTGGTGGCGGTGAGCCAGCGCACAGCCGAGATCGGCCTGCTCAAGGCCCTGGGAGCCAGCGCCCGGCAGATCGTCGTGCTGTTTCTCAGTGAGGCGTTTTTGCTGTCGCTGCTGGGTTCGACGCTGGGTCTGGCCTTTGGTCAGTTGATGGCGCTGGTGGTCCGCGAGTCCTTTCCCATCCTGCCCGCCTATCCCCCGCTGTGGGCCAATCTGCTGGCGGTGACGGTCGCCCTGTTCACCGGTCTGCTGTTCGGGCTGATCCCGGCACGGCGCGCCGCCCGCCTGGACCCGGTGCTGGCGCTTTCCAGACGTTAGTACGAAACGATCATGCGCCCGAGAGACTTTCTGCACCTGACCGGCGGCTCCCTGCTGGCGCGGCGCATGAGCAGTTTTTTGGCCGCATTGGGAATCGCCGTGGGAATCGCCTCGGTGGTGCTGCTGACGTCGTTGGGCGAGGGTGTGCACCGCTTCGTGCTGGACGAGTTCACCCAATTCGGCACCACCCTGGTGGGCATCAATCCCGGCAAGGCCACCACCGCGGGCGCCAGCGTGGGGGCCTTCGGCACCGAGCGGCCTCTGACCATCGACGACGCCCTGGCACTGGAGCGACTCGCTTATGTTCAAGCCGTGGTGCCACTGGTGCAGGGCAATGCCGAGGTGGAGGCCGGCAATCGCCGCCGTCGCACCACCCTCTACGGCACCGGCCCGCAAATGCCCGAGGCGTTTCGCATGAAGATCGCCAGCGGTCGTTTTCTACCCACCGATGACCCCATCGCCCCCAGGGCCTTTGCCGTGCTGGGCAGCATGTTGCGCAAGGAATTGTTCGCCGAACGCAATCCCTTGGGGCAGCGCATCACCGTGGGCGGCAGCCGATTTCGCGTCATCGGCGTGATGGAGACCAAGGGCTCGGTGCTGGGCTTCGATCTGGACGATACCGTGTACATCCCCGCCGCCCGCGCCTTGAACCTGTTCAACAACATCTCCTTGATGGAGATCGATGTGATGTACCGTCAGGGCACGCCGGAAGACAAGGTAGTGGACGCCATACGCGAGATCCTCACGGCGCGCCACGGCCGCGACGATGTCACCATCACGACGCAACAACAGATGCTGGACGTGCTGGGTTCGGTACTCAGTGTGCTCACCTTTGCAGTCTCAGCCATCGGCGGCATCTCCCTGCTGGTGGGCGCCATCGGCATCGTCACCATCATGACCATTGCCATCAGCGAGCGCATCAACGAGATCGGACTGTTGCGTGCTCTTGGGGCGAGGAGAATTCAGATATTGTCTTTGTTTCTCGGCGAGGCGGTGGTATTGGCCACTTTGGGCGGCTTGGCGGGGCTTGGTCTGGGCGTAGGCATCGCGGTGGCTCTGCACACGATTGCGCCAGCCCTACCCGTTTCCGTTTCCGCCACCTATGTGGTGCTGGCGGAGGCGATCGCGGTGACCATCGGCCTGTTGGCTGGTGTGGTCCCCGCATACCGCGCCTCCCGGTTGGAGCCCGTGCAGGCATTGCGGGCGGAATGAGGCTTGGCGGCCTCGGCCGCCAAGCCAGGTTTTGGAATCCAATGCCATAACGTTAGGCGTTTGCGTTCCGGGATGTCCCGGAACGCCTGCCAGCTCAGAGGGAAGACCCTGGCAAAATGGCATTGGTCTAAGGGCTGAATCAGCCTCAGAACTCGCCAAATTCCAGGAAAAAGGGAACGAACAGGCTTTTGATCATCCGGGTGCGGTTCAGGATGGTGTCCTTGTCACCGTTTTCTATCGCGCTGTCCAGAGCATCCAGATTCGGCGGCTGAACATCGAGCAGATCGTTTATGGTAGCCAGTTTCTCCGCCGAGAATCCGTACAGGTCTCCATCCAGTGCCGCCACGGCAGCCACCATCTTGGGCATCTCTTCCTGCAAAACCACCAGGGTTTCCGCGATCACACCTATCGCCTCGTCGCTGAGCTGATCACCGCTGGTGACGTCGGACACCGCCCCCAAGGCAGGCTCGAAGGCGCGATGATAGCGAGTGATGGGGTCCATAACCCAGGGATAGGATTCGAAGGTGCGCAGTTCCAGCAGTTGCAGGCGGATCTCTTCCAGATGCTCGTGGTACTCCACGGTATTGGCCGGATACACGCCGTCGGCAAGGACCCCATCCAAACCGGCTTTGGCTGCTTCGATGTTTTCATCGATCGCCGAAAAATAAGCCGTCCAGCCAAGCGCTGAAAGCAGAGTCGAGGGATAACGGCTCGGAGAGGTATCGGAACTGAGCTTGCGCCAGGCGGTTTCGTATGTGGTCAGGTAGTTCCGCGCCGCCTGCACCTGCGGCATCTGCGCCGCCGGATTGTTGGTGGAAAACAGTGCCGGCACGTAGGCTTTGTCGGCCGCGGCAAACAGCGCGGCCGAGGGTGTCAGGAAATCGCCGTATGACAGGAACAGGCGCACGAACAAGGGCCGAACCATATTGGCCGCTGCCAGGATGGCTGCATCGTCATCGGCGCTCAAGGCGTTTTCAAGGGCCGTGATGTTTTGCGAATTCTGCGTCAGTATTGCCGTAATCGACTGGGTCTTGTCGTCCGAAAAGCCAAACAGCTCGCTTTCGATCTGGCGCGCCGCCACCTTGTCAAACGCACTGCGATAAGTGGGTAGCCTGCTGGCCAGATCGGCCTTGTGCTGCGCCGTGAGCGTTGCCGGGCTGCTGGCACCGGAGAAGGCGGCGACTACTTCGCCCATGGCTCGGTGGGCATCGGTGATGTCATCCATGATGTCATCCACATCGTTGCCTCGACGCATCTGCGCCATCACGGTGCGGATGGACTCCAGGTTTTCATGGGCATCGATGAGGTTCGCCGGCACCGCGGTCACGCCGTTCAACACACCATTGGCGGCAGAGACATGGCCACGAATAGTGGCATAGTTTGCCGACCAGCCGGCCGCCGGGAAACGATCCTCGCTCTGGCCGGCGAAGTCTTCCCAGATGCCATCAAAAATACCCAGGGCAGACTTGCTGGCGTCGACGATGGGCTGTGGCGCCGCCTCGTTGTTGGTGTAGAACAGCGATGGGACATAGGCTTTGCTGACATCCGCCATCAGGGAACGCTGCTCAGCGGTCAAGCCGGTATCGTCGTCGTCATCTCCATCGCCAAGGCTGCATCCGGTGATCGCCGTCACGGCCAGCGCCATGCAGGCGAGTTTATAAATTTTCATCACGTGCACTCCGAATTTATTATTTCTATTGGGTAACTGCTCAACCCTATCCACACTTGGCGCCGACCCTGCCCCCTGGGAGTGCCGGATGAGTCATAACTCAACGGCGTGTATTCAGCCACCTGCGCCAGAGGTGATTCGAACAGAGGCATGCCAAGTCCCGCTCCTGCTCCCAGGCTGGCAGAACAACAGGTCCAAGTGTATGAAATTTCGGCGATATGCAAGCTATGCGCGCACGCTTTCGATCAACGAAGGGGCAAATAGGCGGAATCTGCCCAATGTCCGGGGCGGCTAGCCCGCAAATCTCACCGAGCC
>JAGRGI010000005.1 GCA_020445565.1 Chromatiales bacterium | reverse complement strand
TCCACCCGCATCAAGATGGGCAAGACCGGCGACGTGGTTGCCGTGGTCAAGTCCGGCGGCAAGCTGTACAGCGCTCGCAAGAGCGTGAAGGTCACCATCGGCGGCTGCGGCGGCTGAGTCGGATACGAAACGGGAGATAAGCAAGATGGCTAAAAGCATCAAAGTACGCGCGAAAGAAAAAGACGGTGAAATCACGGTAAAGTGCCTGATGACCCACCCCATGGAGACCGGGCTGCGCAAGGACAAAAAGACCGGTCAGGCGATCCCCGCGCACTTCATCCAGGAAGTGACCTGCGACCATGACGGCAAACGCGTGCTCACCGCCTACTGGGGCGGCGGCGTTTCCAAAAACCCCTATCTCAGCTTCAAGTTCAAGGGTTCGGGCGGCAACGTCAAAATTGCCTGGACCGACAACAAGGGCGAAACCGACGTCGACGAAACGGCTGTCGGATAAAAAAACTATCAGGGGCGGGAATACCCGCCCCGTTTGGAGGAGTACAACCATGAACAAGCTCGTAAGCCGGGCGCTGCTGGCAGCGCTCGGTGCGGTGGCGTGCGCCACCACTACCCAGGCAGGCACGGCATACCAGAACTGGAGCGTCGACAACTATGCCATTCCCAAGGCCCTGGGGGGGCTCAAGGGCGATCCGGAGAACGGTCGCAAAGTGGCGATCGATCGGGCCCGGGGCAATTGCCTGGCCTGTCATCAAATGCCCATCCCCGAAGAGGAATTCCACGGCACCCTGGCACCGCCGCTGGTAGGTGTTGGCTCCCGCTACGACGAGGCACAGCTTCGCGTGCGCATCGTCGACATCAAGCAAATCAACCCCAGCAGCCTCATGCCGAGCTTCTACAAACATCCGGACAAGCTGGCCCATGTCAGCAAAGACTTTGCCGGCAAGACCGTCCTCACCGCGCAAGAAGTGGAAGACGTAGTGGCCTACCTGAAGACCTTGAAGTGAGGCTCGCGCACATGAAAAAGCTGACCCTGAGCAAGACCCTGATCGGCACCGCCCTGGCAACCGCCCTGGGCCTGACCACGCTGGCCTTCGCCGAACCCAAGTCCGGCTACGAGTTCATGAAGGCCGAGACTCGCGAAATGCAGGACGACGAGTTCCTCAACCCCGGCATGGCAGCAGTGGAGAAAGGCGCGGAGATGTTCAACACCGCCGGCGCCAACGGCAAGACCTGTGGCGGTTGCCACGGTGAGGAGGGCGAGGAGCTCGACGCCAAACACTTGGCCACCTACCCCGCCTTTGACGCAAAGCTGGGCAAACCCCTGACACTGCAACAACGCATCCTCAAGTGCTGGACCGACAACCTGGGCAACAAACCCATGAAGTACGACAGCGCCGAAGCCCTGGACCTGGAGGTCTTCGTGCGTAACCGGGCCCATGGCGAGGCGGTGAACGTACAGACCGACGGGCCCATGAAACCCTTCTGGGAAAAGGGCAAGGAGATCTACCACACCCGCGCCGGCCAGTTGGACATGTCCTGCAATCTCTGCCACGACTTTTACTCCGGCCTCAATCTGCGTGCCCAGACCCTATCGCAAGGCCAGACCAACGGTTTCCCCACCTATCGCCTGAAAAACGGCCGTATCAACGGTGCACAAAGCCGCTTCTCGGGTTGCTACAGCCAATTCCGCGCAGACGGACTGACCAAGGGCGGCGATGACTACACCGCACTGGAAACCTATGTCAATTCCCGCGGCAACGGGCTGAAGATCGAGACTCCCAGCGTCCGATTCTGAAGTCCCACAGCCAGGTTGGTGCATCTCCAACCACTTGCTTAGGCAGGGATGCTCACTCCCACTCGCTTGGCAGGGACGCCACCTTTTTTTCGCCGACCGCTGCAAGGGGTAACACCATGAAGCAAACTCCTTTTCTCCGGCTGATCACGCTGCTGCTCGCCGTGATGATTGCGCCAGTTTTTGCCGCCGATGCCCCGCAAATGGACATCGACCAGACCGTCATCAAGCTACCCATCGACGAAGGCGTGAGCATGGACGACGCCATCGATTCCATGAAACTGCGCGCCAACAACCTCAACTTCAAGCTGGTGGCCCATCAGCCTTTGTACAAGGAACTGGAGTCCATGGGCCTGGAGACCAAGCGCATCGAGATCTTCCAGTTCTGCGACGCGCGCATCGCCAAGGCGATGATCGACTTCAACCCCAGTTTTTCCGCCTATCTGCCCTGCCGCATCACCCTGCTGGAAGACCCGGACGGCAGCCGCTGGCTGATCACCATGAACCTGGACATGTTCATCGCCTCCGCCAATCTGCCCGACAGCCTGCACGAGAAGGCTATCCGCGTGCGCGACACCATTAAATCGATCATGGAAGCCGGCGCCTCCGGCGACCTGTGAACAACAAACACGCATCCACCAAAGAACACCTCAGGAGAACTCCCATGAAAACCGTCGTCGTCTCCGCTTTCGCCCTGCTTCTCAGCCAATCGGTTGCCCTGGCCGGCGACGCCGCCGCCGGCAAGACCCGCTCCGCCACCTGCACCGGCTGTCATGGCGCCACCGGCAACAGCAACGTGCCCATGTATCCCAATCTGGCGGGCCAGAAGGAGGCCTATCTGGTCAAGGCCATCAAGGCTTACAAGACCGGTGAACGGCCCGACCCCACCATGAAGGCCATGGTCGCCACCTTGAGCGATGCCGACATCGAGAACCTCGCCGCCTACTACAGCGCGCAGAGTTGCCAATAACCATAAAGGAGCCGCCGACATGGCAATGAGACGACGCGATTTCATCAAACTGGCCGGGGCCGCCGCCGCTTCCGGCCTGCTGCCGGGTCTGGCCCTGAGCAAGGACGGCAAACCCGACCCGCTGTTCCAGCTCCCCATGAAGGGCAACGTCCGCCTGCTGCACTTTACCGATGTGCACGGCCAGATCCTGCCCACCTACTTCCGTGAGCCCAACGTCAATCTGGGCGTTGGCGACGCTTACGGCCGGCCTCCCCATATCGTCGGCAAGCAGCTGCTCAAGGAGATGGGTTACGCAGAGGGCAGCCCTGAAGCCTACGCCTTCACCTACCTGGACTTCGAAAACGCCGCCAAAAAATACGGCCCCACCGGTGGCTTCGCCCACCTCAAGGCCCTGCTGGACCTGCTGCGCGAGCAGGCCGGCGGCAGACAGAACACACTGACCCTGGACGGCGGCGACAGTTGGCAGGGCTCCGCCACCTCGCTATGGACCCGCGGCGTGGACATGGTGGAAACCTCCAACATCCTCGGCGTGGATGTGATGGTGGGCCATTGGGAATTCACCTACAGCCAGGAACAGCTGCTCTCCAACGTCGCCCTGTTCAAGGGCGATTTCGTCGGCCAGAACGTGCGCGTGAAGGAATCGGCCATGTTCGGCGGCGATTACATGGAGCTGGTCGAGAAGTACAACGGCCTGGGCCTGTACAGCGAAGACACCGGCCACGCCTTCCAGCCCTACACCATCAAAGAGGCCGGCGGCGCCCGCATCGCCGTGATCGGTCAAGCCTTCCCGCGCATGGCCAACGCCAATCCGCAGGAATTCTTCCCCGATCTGTCCTTCGGCCTGCGCGAGGACGACCTCATCGAACTGGCCGAGAAGATCCGCGAGGAAGACAAGCCCGATGCCATCGTGCTGCTATCGCATAACGGCATGGACGTGGACATCAAGATGGCCGGCCGTATCCCCGGTCTGAACGCCATATTCGGCGGCCACACCCACGACGGCGTGCCCAGGCCGGTGGTGGTCAAGAACGGCGACGGGGAGAAGTGCTACGTCACCAACGCCGGTTCCAACGCCAAGTTCGTCGGCGTGATGGATCTGGATATCGCCGATGGCGAACTGCGTGGTGTCCATTACAACATGGTGCCGGTCATCTCCAACCGCCTGCCGGCGGACCCGCAGATGAGCGCCTACATCCAGCACATGCGCAGCAAGGTCTACGACAAGGAAATCAAGGAAAGCCGCGTGCCGGCCCTCTACACCAACAAGGAGCGCACCGGCAAGACCTTCGACGAGATCCTCACCGAGAAACTCGCCATTGCCGGCCAGACCCTCTACCGGCGTGGCAATTTCATGGGCTCCTGGGACCAGGTCTTGTGCAATGCCCTGCGCGAGGAGTACGACGCCCACGTGGCCCTGTCCGCCGGCGTGCGCTGGGGCACCAGCGTACCCAAGGACCACTGGATCACCATGGACGACGTGGTCAACCAAAGCTCCATGACCTACGCCGAAACCTACGTCTCCGAAATGACCGGCAAGCAGCTGCTGGACATCCTCGAAGGCGTCGCCGACAACCTGTTCGACCCGGACCCCTACCTGCAATCCGGCGGCGACATGGTGCGGGTCGGCGGCCTGGACTACACCATCTACCCGCGCAAGAAACTCGGCGAACGCATCGAAGACGCCCGCCTGGACGATGGCAGCCCCATCGACCCGGACGAAACCTACCGCGTCGCCGGCTGGGCTCAGGTCAACCGTACCCCCGACGGCCGCCTGCTCTGGGACATCACCCGCGACCACATCCTCAAACACCGCGACCCCAAGACCAAGGTCTACCGCCTCGCCAAGGTCAACCATCCCAAACTGGTCGGCGTCACCGACGATCCGGGACTGGCCGACTACCCCGGCGAAATCGCCTGAGCCGGGTGGCACATTAGCCGGACGGGGCATGTTGCCCCGTCCGCGTCGTTACCTCATAGCCTCGGTTACCCTATCGATGCGCGAAAACGAAGAGCGACGCTAACGCACGTTCGCCTGGTAGTTCATCACCTTGGCGTTGCGAGCCTCGGAGAAGTTGGCGAAGGAAAGATTAGCGGTGGAAAGCTCGACGCCGGCGAAGTTGGCATTGGTGACGGTGGCATGGCGCAAAATGGCACTGCCGAGGTAGGCACCGCTGAGGTCGGCGTCGGTGAGATCGGCGTCGCGCAGATTGGCGCGCTCCAGGTGGGTGCCGACCAGATGGGCACCGATCAGACGGGCGTTGCGCAGGTCGGCAAGGTTCATGATGGCGGCGCCGCATTCGGCGCGGCCGAGGATGGCGCCGTCGAGTACCGCGTCGATCAGATTGACGCCGTTCATACGGGCCTTGCAGAGGTTGGCCCGACTGAGGTCGGCACGGCGCAGGTCGGCATCGACCAACAAGGCACTGCGCAGGTCGGCACCCGCCAGATTGACGCGTTGCATACGTGCATTGTGCAGATCGGCTCCCACCAGGATGGCGACGGCAAGGTCGGCACTGTTCATGTCGGTGAAGCGCAGATCGGCACCGGAGAGGTCGGTACCGCCCATAAGCGCATTGGTGAAAATCGCGCCGCTGGCATGGTGGCCGCCGTTGAGCACCGCGTTGTTGATTCGGGCATCGCGCAGATCGGCACCGGCCAGGGTCGCCCCGACCAGAACGGCATCGTCCAGTTGCGCCCCACGCAGATCGGCATCGGCCAAATCGCAGTAGTCGAGTTGGGCACCGCGAAGGTCCATGCCCGCCAGATTGGCAAAACTGAGTTCGTCGTCGCGCCAATCGACCCCGGCCAGGCTGTCGCGCGCCACGGTACGGATCAGATCGCCGGTTCCGCGATGACGGATTTCGATCATGTTCTGGAAACACCCTGTTTCGATTTGAGAATTCGGATTACGGCGCGGCGAGTTTGACAGTCGGACCGAACGAGCCCCTGTGCGTCTGCGATCCAACCCACCGGTTGCATCTTCATCGGTCGGTGTGCGGAAAACTGTAGGGCTCAGGGCTCTCGCACCGGCCAGATATACTCCTGGATATTCTTGGCGGCGGCGGCGATAGTGCCGCCAAACAGGCCGGCGGACCAGGCGTATTGCTCGTCGCCCTTGACCTCCTGGTCGGTCCAGTAACCATCGGAGCGTACATCCTCGAAGAGGTCGCCCATACGCCATTTGCCATTGCCACTGGCGTTGGCGATGGCCGGGTTGTGATAGCGGCGATCCATCATTTCACGCCACTCCGACGGGCTGGGCAGGCGCCATTGGCCTGGCCGGGAACCGTCGCGCAGTCCGCAATGGCCATCGAAAAGGGCGTTGGTGTAGTGCAGAGCCGCCTCGAAGGTGGCGGAACCGTCCAGATTCGGCCCCAGCTCATCGCAGCTGGCATTTTTCAGCCATATCAGACCGGTCCTGCTGTCCGTGACTGTGCCATCGCCATTGTCGCAGTAACGCCCATCTTCCCCTGGACATGCCTCGTTTGGCTCCGTCACATCGTTGTAGGCTTCCTGCGTGAATCCCACCCCTGGGCCAAGTACCATGATCATGCCCATTAGAGAGCCAAGAACAGCGAATCCCGACCCTGGGATCGGCGCAATGCGATTCGTCACGAATAACCCCCTTTAGGTCCACTTCAGGCTTTGCCACCCCGTACGTTGCGGGATGTTCATATCCGCTTAATCCTACCTGCCGCAGAACTGCCTTGCCAACAGAAACCAACGGTAAACTTCTGCAACAATTTCGATTGCATCGGACAAAGTCCCTGCACTGACCGAATCCGTCAAATTTGATCCATTTCGTCTCACCCCACCCTTGAATCATCCAGACTCTTCTACCATGCTCCCAGCACCCAAAGGGACCATAGACCTACCATGATTGAAATCCGCATTCACGGGCGCGGCGGCCAAGGCAATGTCGTCGCAGCCTATCTCCTGGCCCAGGCCGCGTTTCACCAGGGCATGTACTGCCAAGCCTTCCCCAACTTCGGCGCCGAGCGGCGCGGAGCACCGGTGGTGGCCTTTGTGCGCCTGGACGATAAACCCATACGACGACGAAGCCAGGTACGAGAGCCGGCGTTTCTGATCGTTCAGGACCAAGCTTTGCTGAACGTGCCCGGGGTGACGTCCGGCCTGAATCCCTCCGGGGCCATTCTGGTCAACTCCACGCAGGACGAAAGTTGGCTCAACGAGCATCTGGGCAAGACGACAGTCGCCTTGCCCGCCAACGCGATGGCAAAGGAGCACCTGGGCAGGCCGGTCCCCAATACCGCCCTGCTGTCCGCCTTCCTCAGCCTCACGGGGCTGTTTCCCATCGACGCCTTGAAAGAGGCTCTGGCCGATCGCTTCAAGGGCGAACTGCTGGAGCGTAACGCTCGTTTGGTGGATGTCGCCGCCGAACGGGTCAACGCCGGAATCTGGAACGAGGCCGTGCATGCTACAAGCACTTGAAGGTTCTCAAGCCCTGGCCAAGGCGGTCGCCTTGTGCCGTCCCCAGGTGGTCGCCGCCTATCCCATCACCCCACAAACCCACATTGTCGAGAACATCGCCAAGTTGGTGGCCGACGGGGAGTTTCGCTGCGAACTGGTGAGCGTAGAGAGCGAGTTTTCCGCCGCCTCCGTGGCCCTGGGCGCCGCGGCGGCCGGCTCGCGGGCCTACACCGCCAGCGCCTCCCAGGGCATCCTGCTGATGTCGGAGGTGCTGTTCAATATCGCCGGCCTGCGCGTGCCCATGGTGCTGACCTGCGCCAACCGAGCGGTCTCCGGTCCGCTGTCGATCTGGAACGATCAGCAGGACTCCATGGCAGTGCGTGATTCGGGCTGGATTCAGCTCTATTGCGGCGACAACCAGGAGGCGGTGGACACCACCATCCAGGCCTACCGTATCGCCGAGCGCACCGAGGTGCCGGTGATGGTGTGTGTGGACGGCTTCGTGCTCACACACACCCTGGAACCCATCGACATGCCTGAGCAATCGCTGGTCGACCAGTATTTGCCCCCCTATGCGTTCAGCCGGGCCTTGAATCCGGCCCAGCCCATCAGCATCGGTACCCTGGTGTCGCCGGACTTCTTCACCGAGGCCCGCCATTCCCACCACGCCGCCATGATCAAGGCACTGGCGGAGATCGAGTCCGCCGACACCGATTGGCAGGAAGTCAGCGGACGTGGCTGGGGCGGACTGTTCGAGGTACAGGGGCCGGAAGATGCGGACACCGCCCTGCTGACCCTGGGCTCCACCGCCGGCACCCTGGCCGATGGCCTCGCGCAAATACCGGGCGGCGACCGGGTTAAGGTAATCCGCCTGCGCTGTTTCCGTCCCTTCCCGGTAGAGGCCCTGCAACGGGCCTGTGCCGGGCTGAAACGTATCGGTGTGATCGAGCGGGCCTTGTCTCCGGGCCAGGGCGGCATCGTCGCCACCGAGTTGCGCGATGCCCTCGAAGAGCTGGACAACCCGCCCAAGGTGCACGGCTTCGCCGCCGGCCTGGGTGGCCGGGACATCCCGCTGACGATCGCTGCCGAAGCCCTGCGCCGCATGGACAGCGGCGAGGCGACACGCTTTGCCATCATCGATGTGGAACTGGACAAACTGCCGCCGGAGGATCGCTGAATGAGCACCGCACCCGAGATTCGCATCGAGGATCTGCGCCGCCGCCAGCCCCGCAACAGCGGCCTGATCTCCGGCCACCGCGCCTGTTTGGGCTGCGGCGAGGCCCTGGCCGCCCGTCTGGTGACAGAGGCCGCCGGCCCCGACGTGGCCATCACCAACGCCACCGGCTGCCTGGAGGTGTTCTCCACCGCCTGGCCGGAATCGGCCTGGACCCGCCCCTGGATACACTCCCTGTTCGAAAACTCCGGTGCTATCGCCGCCGGTGTCGAGGCAGCCTACAAGGCTCAGGGCCGCTCCACCAAGGTGCTGGCCTTCGGCGGTGACGGCGGCACCTTCGACATCGGCTTTCAGGCCCTGTCCGGCATGTTGGAACGCGGCCACAACGTGCTCTATGTGTGCTACGACAACGAAGCCTATATGAACACGGGCATCCAGCGCTCCAGTTCCACGCCCCACGCGGCCATGACCACAACCTCGCCGCCGGGCCGCGAGCGCATGGGCAAGCGACATCTGAAGAAAGACATCATCTCCATCGTTGCCGCCCACCATATTCCCTATGCGGCGACCGCCTCGGTGGCCTACCCTGCCGACATCAAGAACAAGGTGCGTCGCGCCATGGCCATTGATGGGCCGACCTTTCTGCAGATCCATGCGCCCTGCCCGCTGGGTTGGGGCCACGAAGGCGATCAATCCATTGAGGTGGCACGTCTGGCGGTACTGACCGGCCTGTTCCCGGTGGTGGAACTGGAACGCGGCGGCATCGGTTCGGTGCTGCAATTGCGTGAGCCCCTGCCAGTGAACGAATACCTCAAGCGCCAGAACCGCTTCCGTCATCTGTTCCGCAACGATGCCCGCGCCACCCAGGAGCTGGAGCATTTGCAGGCTATCGCCAACCACAATATCGAGTTCTACGGTCTGCGCGGCGACCGGCCCGCAGCCGGTGACGCCTGCGGCGCGGACACGGTACGACGCGGCGGTTGAGCACTTGAACATCGGGATGCCCACATGAGCAGCATATACACGCGTGGCGGATACGCCCTGCCCTCCAGCAGTCTGGATTTCAAGACCGGCTCCTGGCGGACCAAAAAGCCGGTTCACCTGCACGCCGCCGCCCCCTGTCATCATGCCTGCCCGGCAGGAGAAGACGCGCAGGCATACCTGGCCCTAGTGGAGGAACGCCGTTTCCGCGAGGCCTGGGAGACCCTGGTGTCCGCCAATCCGATGCCAACGGTCACTGGGCGGGTATGCCACCATCCCTGCGAAACGGCCTGCAACCGGAGCAAGATGGATTCCGCCATCGCCATCCACAACGTGGAACGCTTCCTCGGCGAACAGGCGCTGATGCGCGGTTGGGATTATCCCATGTCGCCCCTACCGGCCAACGCGCCGGCCGTGGCCGTGGTGGGCGCCGGCCCGGCGGGCTGCTCAGCGGCCTATCATCTGCGCCGACAAGGCATCAAGGTTACCCTGTTCGAGGCCATGCCCCAGGCCGGCGGCTTGCTGGCCACCGCCATTCCCCACTATCGCCTTCCGCGTCTGTCGCTGGAAGGGGAACTGGAACGCCTGCTGGGCTGCGATATCGATTTTCTGCCCAATCACCGCCTGGGCCGCGACGTCTCCATTGCGGAGTTGCGCACCCAGTTCGAGGCCGTGTTCCTGGGGCCCGGATTACAAAAACCCCGCCCCTGGAACGTCGACGGTGCCGTACCGGACGATCTGCACCAAGGGTTGGATCTGCTGCGCGAATGGATGCACGTCGGCACGCTTCCGCAGTGGAACAGCGTGGCCGTTGTCGGTGCCGGCAACACCGCCGTCGACATGGCCCGGGTGCTGAAACGCGCTGGCGTGGCCAGGGTGCACATCATTTCCCACAAGGCGATACCGGCAGCGGATATCCCGCCGGAAGACACCATGCCGGCCATCGGCCGGGAAATCTTCCAGGCCCTGGAGGAAGGTGTACAGATCCATGAGCATCGTGGCGTGCAACGGCTGGTGCTGCGCGGCGAACGGGTTACCGGCATCGAAGTGGTGCACATGAAGAAGCTGCGCGGTACCGACGGGCGTCTGCGCCGCGTCGCCTTTGCCGGCACCGAATCCATCCTGCCGGTAGATCAAGTCATCCCGGCGGTGGGACAGGTACTCGATGCCACCGGCCTGCGCGAAGTGCTGCACGAAGGTTGGTTCCAATTCGAGTCCTATAACGGCGTGCTCAAGCAACATAACAATGTGTACGTCGGTGGCGACGCCCGCGGCGATCACGGTACGGTTTCAGAGGCGATTGGCGACGGCCGCAGAGCCGCCCTGGCCATCGCTGCCCGCCTGCGCGGAGATGCCGCACCGGCTGAACACAAGCGTGAGCCCATCGGCGTGGAACGCCTCAACCTGCACTATTTCGAACCCGGCGATCGCCCGGAACAGCCTATGCTGCCGGTGGCGGAACGCGACGCCGAAACCGAGATCGAACTCTGCCTGGGAGAGAATCAGGTCGTCGCCGAAGGCGAGCGCTGCCTGTCCTGCGGCAACTGCATGGCCTGCGACAACTGCTGGAATCTGTGCCCGGATTCGTCCGTTCTGAAGACCCGCGAAAAGGCCAGCGACGGCTCCCACTACGTTTTCGACTACGATTACTGCAAGGGCTGCGGCCTGTGCGCCCACGAATGTCCTGTGGGCTATATCAATATGATCGACGAGGGTTGAAGCGGGTTTGAATGTTTTGGGATGGCGCGAATGGGTGGCCTTGCCCGATCTGGGCGTGTTGCGACTCAAGTGCAAGGTCGATACCGGCGCCCGCACCTCGGCGCTGCACGCTTGGTATGTGGAGCCCTTCGATGATGCCGACGGCATCCGCCGTGTCCGCTTCGGCCTGCACCCGGAACAAGACCGCACTGATAGGAGCATCGACTGCGTGGCCGACATTCATGACGAGAGGAATGTAACCGACTCCGGCGGCCACACAGAAAAGCGCATCGTCATACAAACCCCGGTGGTGATCGGCGGCCGCGAATGGCCCATCGAACTCACCCTGACCAGCCGCGACACCATGCGCTTTCGCATGTTGCTCGGACGTACCGCCATCCGGGGGCGGTATCTGGTGGACTCCGGCAGGTCTTATCAAGCGGGGGAACCGGGGAGCTAGGAGCAGGCGCCGATTCGCGTGATGTGCCGGGACCACATTTGCTTCGGGACTCTTCTTACCGGCGTTCACCTCCCTGTGGCTGGAGTTCTCCACTCCCTGGCGAAATGACGGTGCTACCGGCCATCGTTCCGGCAAGGATTGCCTGGATCCCCATTCAACTGCAATCCCCCGGTATTGTGGTGTCGCGCTGCAGGCGCCTTAATCGAACTCCGTTTTTCCGTAGATCACTACGCTACGGCTGCGGAAATCGACACCATCGATATTGGAATCACGCCGGGCATCCCGCCAGCGAACGCCGGCTTCCAGATTACGAACAGGACGCCACCATAACGCTGCGCTGATGTCGCGCAGGTCATCCTCCCGCTCGCCTTCGTAGTCGTCCCGTTCCACGACCAGGCGCAGATCCGTCCCCCAGACAGGCGAATAGGCGTGACGCCAACTGACCTGGAGCAGGTTCCTCACATAATAATCGGTACCGTCCAGGGAAGTTTCCTGGGGGGAACGATCGGCGATGACCTCCACCGTGGAGTATGTCCGTGGTCGCCAGGTGGCGCGCAGGTTCAGGGCAAGTCCGGTGTAATCGTCGATGGCCTCGTCGCGGAAGTCCTTGCGCAGGTAGCCGGTCCGCAATTCGCCGCTGCTTTGGGCGGTCGCTTCCCAACGCAGGCCAAACAACCACTGGAGTTCACTGCTGTCGAGATTGCGGGGGGCGCTGCGGATATAGTCGATGCGCTCGCCTGCGAGTTCAGTGAGCAGATAGGTCTTGGGGGCCAGGCGGTAGTAAAAAGCGGCACTGAGACCGGCCCGGTCGCGGTCACGAAAATCCTGGCCGTTGTTGAGGTAGCGTCGTGCCTTGTAATGGGATTTGGCCACGACCCGGCCGACAGCGTCCAGGCGGCCGTAGTTCAGGACCGCTCCCAGACCCGCCAGGTTCCAGCGATCCGGGTCCTGCCCCTGCCGAAAGGCGGATTCGGCATTGCCGCGGGAGTCGTGGCCGTGTCTGAATTCGGCGCTGACCTCGGTCTTCAGCCGCAGGCTGAAATCCGCAAGGCCAGCGACGGACACGTAGTGGTCCTGATAGTTTTCGCTGTCCAGATTGGCATAGCGGCCCCAATCGCCTTGATAGACCAGACGCAACCTGTGCTTGTCGAACAGTCCGTACCAGAAACCCTGTGGCCGCAGGTGCACAATTGTGTCGGCGGCTGGATCGCGATCGACACGCAAGACGTTATTGTCACGTTCCAGCTCGAAGGTCAAATCGCCGGCAAATCCCGGACGAACGGACTCTGAGGACTCCAATAGGGACTCCTGCGCATGCGCTGACCCAAGGATCAGCATCCCTCCAAGCAGGGCAAGACAAGGCTCTCTGCGCAATTTCATGGCTTTTGTTACTGGCAACCATACAAGGCACCCATGCCATCTGACCATCCAGCACGATGAGTGCGAATGGACGGGGCACCAGCCCATGGACCTGGACGCGATTGGAATTTACCGGACCTTATCGCAACTCCCCTGGAGTTGCCAGGATTCACCGACGTCAGTGGAAACCCATGGCGATCAGCGAAGCGGATGCCCCGGAAGCGGACCGGGCCGGGCCAGAAAATAGCCCTGCGCGCCGTCAATGTTCAGTTGTTGGATCGCCTGCCATTCCTCGGCGTTCTCCACGGTCTCGGCGATCACCCGGGCATCCAGGCCGTGGGCGATGTCCGCCACGGAACGCAGATAGAAGCGATGGTCCGGTTGCTGATGAAGACCACGGACGAAGCTGCCGTCGATCTTGATGAGATCGAGCTTCAGGGAGTGCAGATAGCCGAAGCCGCCAAAACCCCGGCCGAAATGGTCCAAGCAGAATCTCACGCCCATGGGCCGCAGGCCGGCGATCAGTTCACGCAATTCACCCAGGTAGGGCTGCACGGCGTACTCCGGCCATTCGAATATCAGGCGTTTTGCCAGATCCGGTTGGGCGGACAGACGCTGGGAGAGCCAATCCGTAAAGGCACCGTCTGCAATGCTGGCGGCAGAGACGTTCACGGAATGATCGCCACCGTGTTCGGCACAGTGTTCCAATACCCGCGCGACGATGACACGGTCCAGCTCGCCCATCAGACCGAGTTGTTGCGCGGCAGGCACGAATAAACCGGCCGGAAGCGAGCCGCCACGGCCATCCGGAAGGCGTGCAAAGACTTCGTGATGCAGAATCTCGCGATTGCCGACCGAGAAAACGGGTTGAAAATGCAACTCCAACTCGCCGTTGGCGATGAGCGTGCCGAGACGCCTGCGCCATTCCCCTGCCCCCATGACGTCGTCCTTGTGCAGCTCTCCGGCGGAGTACTGGTGCCAGGCATTGCCCCCCTTGGCGCGGGCGGTGCGCAGGGCCATGTCCGCCTCCGACAACAGCTCCGCGGCCGACTGTCCGCCATCGAACCAGGCCAGACCGATATGACCGGCGTTGCCCGGATCCACCGTATGCGTTTCGGCCAGCTTGTTGAGGGCCAGACCCAGGGACTCGCCCAGCCGCGAGCCAAGATCACGATCCATATCCGCCACCAACAGGGCGAAATCCGCCCCCGAGAGGTGTGCCAGCAAGACATCCGGGAACTCCGACGATGCCTCGGTGAGATTGTCCCCCAGTTGTTTCAGCAGCGAATCGCCAGCCGGATAGCCGTGTTGCTGGTTATACGCCTTGAAATCCCGCAGTTGCACCAAGCCCAGGATACCCTGGCCGAACTCCTGCTCGGAGGCCAACCTATGGGCAAGCTGTTGATCGAACCAACGCCGGTTGTTGAGGCCGGTGACCGGATCGCGATGGGCCTCGCGCCGCAGGTCCAGGGCCAGGTTCTCCGCATCGGTCAGCATCTGCTTCACCTTGGCGGTCATGCGGTTCATGGCCGTGGCGATGCTGGCCAGTTCCCTGGTGAGGGGCATGCGCTCCTGCATGGGGAACTCACGGTCGCAGATGGCCCTGGCCTGCCTTTCCACGAAATACAGGGGTTTCAGCAGGAACCGTAAGGCCACCAGACAGAAAATCAAGGCACCGGCGGTCATCGCCAGGAACCACCAGAAGCTGCCGACGGTGGTATGCCAGAGTTGCTGATAGGCATAGCCGGGATGACTTTTCACCAGCAAGCGCCCGAACTGCGTCCAGCCGGACATCACCAGGGCCTCGCCGGTGGGGGTTTGCAGTGGGAAGGCATCGATGAACCAGACCGGCACGTCGTCGACCACGACAGGAATATCCCTTTCCACCAGCACGCTGCCGTCGATCTTCCTGAGCTCCATGTGGTGATAGTCGCCACCGTTGAAGATCGCGTCCATCATGGTCTCCGCCGTCACCATATCGCCATTCTCGATCTCCGGCGTGATGGACAGCGCCAGCGAGGTGGCGGCATCGCCGGCATGGGAGCTGAGTTGATCGTTGAGGTAGCCGCGTGTGTGGTGCAGATTGATGAGCACCGTTCCCAGAAACACCACCACGAACAGGGCAACGATCAGTAGGACGAGTTGCTTGGCCAAGGTCATCAGCGCCCCTCCTTTTCCATGCGGCGGTTCAGGTCCTGCCACAGGCTGATACGTCCAGAGCCTCCCACACGCTTGCCCTGTCCGCGGGAAACCGCCGTCCAGAGGCCATTGCCGTTGAAGCTGTAGACGGGTTTTAGATCCGTGCGGCGACTGGATTTGTCGATGCTGGAACGCAGATTGTCGAGCACCAGGGGTTCACCGTCAGGACGCTCGTAATAGGTCAGCACCATATGGGCCTGGCCCAGTTCCAGGGCTTTCACGTAGGTGATGCGCATCTTGTCCTCTTCGACCCCCAGGGCCAGCAGGGTAAAAAACTTGCCGATGGAATAGTCCTCGCAATCCCCGGCACCGCTGGCCAAAAACTCCACCGGCGTGGCCCAGTAGTCGGACTGCCCCCAGTGCTCACTGTCTTCGACGAACCGCAGACGGTTGAAAAACTCATTGACCTTGCGCAGTTTGGTGGACTCACTGGAATAGCGGTTGCTCTTGATGAACGCCTGCCAGTCCACAACCCGCTGTTTTCCGGACGAACCATACTCCCGCTCTACGTAGCGTAGAACCTGACGACTCAGTCCCCCGTAGTCCACGGCCAACGCGCTCAGGAACAAGGCAGAAAACAGCGCCCAGGCAATCACCACGGCCATCGACCGTGCATACACCGATGGAATCGCCCTATGCCCCATACCGCCCGCGGATAGAAGAAAAACAGGTGCAGTAGCCAGCGGCAGCAGGTGGGGAATCTTTATACCCGTCGCGTCTGTGCCGGCATGGGGTAGAATGCGCGCCTATCACTGAACGGCCGCCACGAGGACGCCATGCGCAGTTCCCAATTCCATCTTTCCACCCTCAAGGAAACCCCCGCCGACGCGGAAATCGCCAGCCATCGCCTGATGCTTCGCGCCGGACTGATTCGCAAACTGGCCGCCGGGCTCTACACCTGGCTGCCCCTCGGATTGCGGGTATTGCGCAAGGTCGAGGCCGTGGTCCGGGAGGAGATGGACAAGGCCGGCGCGCTGGAACTGCTCATGCCCGCCGTGCAGCCAGCGGAACTGTGGCAGGAGTCCGGTCGCTGGGAAAAGTACGGCGACGAACTGCTGCGGCTGAAGGATCGGCACAAGCGGGAATTCTGTTTCGGTCCCACCCACGAAGAGATCATCACCGACGTGTTCCGTAACGAAATCAAGAGTTACAAGCAGTTGCCGGTGAACTTCTACCAGATCCAGACCAAGTTTCGCGATGAGCGTCGCCCACGTTTCGGCGTCATGCGCGCCCGCGAATTCCTGATGAAAGACGCCTACTCCTTTCACCTGGACGGCAACTCCCTGGCCGACACCTATGAGGTGATGTACCAGACCTACTCGCGCATATTCACCCGTCTGGGCCTGGACTTCCGTGCCGTGCGCGCCGATACCGGCGCCATCGGCGGCAACGCCTCCCACGAGTTCCACGTGCTGGCGGAATCGGGTGAAGATGCCATCGCCTTCTCCGATACCGGCGACTACGCCGCCAACGTGGAACTGGCCGAGGCCCTGTCGCCGCCGGGCCAGCGCCCACAGGCATCGGAAAACATGCGCGTGGTTGACACACCCAAGGCCAAGACCATCGAAGACCTGGCGAGCCAGTTCGACATGCCCGCCGAGCGTACGGTAAAGACGCTGCTGGTGGAGGCCAGCGAGGAAACCGATGCCAAACTGGTAGCACTGCTGCTGAGAGGCGATTACGAAGTCAACGGCATCAAGGCGGCCAAACTGCCCCTGGTGGCCGACCCCCTGCGCATGGCGACCGAGGCCGAGATCCGCGAAGTGGTTGGCGCAGGGGCAGGCTCCCTGGGGCCGGTGGGCCTGAACCTTCCCATGTACGCCGACCGTTCCGTAGCCAATCTGGCGGACTTCACCACCGGAGCGAACGTGGACGGCAAACACTACTTCGGCGTCAACTGGGAACGGGATTGTCCGCTTCCCGAGGTCGTCGACCTGCGCAACGTGGTGAACGGCGATCCCAATCCCGAGGGCGACGGCACCCTGTCCATCGCCCGTGGCATCGAGGTGGGCCACATCTTTCAGTTGGGCGACAAGTACAGCGAGGCCATGAAGGCCGCCGTGCTGGACGAGGACGGCAAGGCCCGGACCGTCACCATGGGCTGTTATGGCATCGGCGTGTCCCGTATCGTCGCCGCCGCCATCGAGCAGAACCACGACGACAAAGGCATCTCCTGGCCGACCGCCATGGCCCCCTTCCAAGTGGCCCTGTTGCCCATGAACATGCACAAGTCCGAGCCTCTGCGCGAGGCGGTGGAACAAATATACCAAGAGCTGCGCGGTGCCGGCATCGACGTGCTTCTGGACGATCGCAACGTGCGCCCTGGTTTCATGTTTGCTGACATGGAACTGCTCGGCATCCCCCATCGTGTGGTGGTGGGCGAACGCGGCCTGGGCGAAGGCGCACTGGAATACCGCGGCCGAAACGATGCTGAGAACACTGCCGTGCCCCGCGAAACCATCGTCGACTTTCTGCGCGAGCGCTTGCAGGGGTGAATCCCGGGTGGCCAGAGGGTTTCGGATCGCGGCCATTGTCCTGCTGAGCAGCGCCGGTCTGGCGACCGCCCAGGCGGAGAATCCAGCGGTCGATGAGGAACTCAGGCAACTGTTGGTTGAGGCAATCGAGGAAAGTACCAGTTTCTCCGATCGCTTCTCTGCCGAAGTCTGGCTGCTGGACATGTCCACCCGGCTGGAAGCGCGGGTAGCGGACCCGGCCTATCGAATGGAACTGCTGCGCACGGTCCACCGCGAGGCCACCCGCGTCAGGCTGTCACCGGAACTGGTGCTGGCGGTGATCCAGGTGGAAAGCAACTTCGACCGCTTCGCCCTGTCCTCGGCTGGCGCACGCGGACTCATGCAGGTCATGCCGTTCTGGCTCCGGGAGATCGGTCACCCGGATGCCAACCTTTTTCATCTGGATACCAATCTGCGCATGGGCTGCACCATCCTGCGCCATTATCTGGACAAGGAAGACGGCAACCTCACACGCGCGTTGGCCCGTTACAACGGCAGCCTGGGCAGCTATCGCTATCCGAAGCTGGTCTACCGGGCTCAAGACCGCTACTGGTATCAACAATAGGCCGCAACTCGCGTGACGATGGGATTGACCACGGGAAGTTTGGAGGCCAATATTCCATTCACCGGGCTATGTCCTATAGTTAGGGCGCCAAGAATAAGAAACAGAACGTAAATCATCAATCGAGAGGCCGGATCACGGCCCAGGGGCAGTTTGTCGCCCTCGGAGGAGTTCATGCGAAATCTGAGCGAGTTGACCTCGACTGTGCGCAACCGCTTTTTCGGGCCCAACCCGAGCCGTAGCGCGCAAGACCAAAACCGGGTAGATCAGGCCACAGCGCAGCTCACCCTGTACCAGTTCGGTTCCTGCCCTTACTGCATCCGGGTACGCCGAGCCATCAGCCGGCTACAACTGAATATCGTCTGCAAAGATACCTTGGGCGACATGCAGGCGCACTCGGAACTGCTTCAGGGCGGCGGCAGCAGCCAGGTCCCTTGCCTGCGTATCGACGGCCCGGATGGCGACTGCCATTGGCTGTATGAGTCGGCGGACATCGTTGCCTATCTGGAAGAACGGTTCCCCATGCCCGCCACGCAGCACGACTACGAGCCGGAATTGTCGAACAGCAGATCGTAAGGGCGCTTCAGCTCTGCCGCCAACTCGGCCATGGAAACGGCCCTGCCCTTACGCAACCACTCCCGGCCATCGAAAAAACCCAGGATGGTCGGGACGGCAAACACCTGATACTGCCCGGCAATCGCCGGGCTTAATTCACAATCCACGTAAACCGTGCTCATTTGCGGAAATTGCCGCTCGATCAGCTCGCCTATCTTGGGTTTGAGAGATTTGCACACATTGCAACTCTGCGTGCTGAAATAGGCCAGCACCCCCGCCTGCTCACGCAAACGGACGTGGAAATCGTCCAGTTCCTCAATGGGTTCGAAAGCTTCCGCCATGGGTTTGTTGCTCCGGCTACGGGGATACGGTCGATCTGCCAGGAATCGGCCATCGGACTGATTCTCGACACCCAGCAAACGCAGCCCGCCGTCTTTTGGAGATCGCTCGCAGCTCTTTCAATGCCACCGAGGTGAGCGGCGGATCCGGGTGTTTGCGCAGGGAATGTCTGCGCCACGGAAGGCGCAGTCAAGCTACAGGGACGTATTCATGCGTTTCCCGGAGCAAACACCCGATCCGCCACGGGTCTTTGGCAGTGAACCGAATAGTGCACATACTTTTACCTCGGCATCGGTTGCAGTTCGACAGCTTGGCGCGTCGGGTTTTCCCACTCTTGAGTATACACACTGGCCCGCTGTTCGATGCCCACCGGCCAAGGGTGATAGCATTCACAAACCATTGTCAAAGGATCTTGCCCCATGGCCGCTTCCAGCCTACTTGCCCTTATCGATGACATCGCCAGCGTACTGGACGATGTCGGTGTCCTTACCAAGGTCGCCGCCAAGAAAACCGCCGGCGTCCTGGGGGATGATCTGGCCCTCAACGCACAGCAAGTGACGGGGGTGCGCGCAGAGCGCGAACTGCCGGTGGTTTGGGCGGTGGCCAAAGGTTCCTTTATCAACAAGGCCATCCTGGTTCCCGCCGCGCTGCTGATCAGCGCCTTCGCACCCTGGCTGATCACGCCCTTACTGATGATCGGCGGCCTTTTCCTCTGCTACGAAGGTTTCGAGAAGATTGCCCATCGCTTCCTGCATGATGCGGAGGAAGAAAAACACCACAAAGTGGAGCTGGCCGCCGCCCTGACCAATCCCGAAATCGATCTGGTGGCGCTGGAAAGAGACAAGATCAAGGGCGCCATCCGCACCGACTTCATACTCTCGGCAGAGATCATCGCCATCGCCCTTGGAACCGTGGCCGAGTCCCCCTTCGCTACCCAGGTTGGCGTGCTGATCATCATCGCAATCGGTATCACCATCGGCGTGTATGGCCTGGTGGCGGGTATCGTAAAACTGGACGACGCCGGCCTCTATCTTAGCCGCAGGGCGGGTGAAGGCGGTTGGAGCGGCTTTCAGCGCGCCACAGGCCGCGGCATCCTTCGCGCTGCCCCCTACTTGATGAAGGGACTGTCGATAGTGGGGACGGCCGCCATGTTTCTGGTTGGCGGCGGTATCCTGGTCCACGGCATACCCGCGTTGGGAGAGGCTCTGCACCATTTCACGGAGCAGAGCAACGGGATGGTCTCAACGATCGCCGGTCCATTGGCCAATGCGGTACTGGGCATTATCGCTGGCGCAATCACCTTGGTCGTTGTCAGCGTATTCTCGAAGGTGTTTCGTCGGGAGGCGGATTGACGCGGAATAGCTTGAAGATGGCAATTGCCCTGCGATGCTTCGATCCGGCGACACCCTACCTACACGCTTCCCCGATTGCCCGGACGCAATCAGATCCAACGCCGAACCCGTTTGCAGTAGTCAGCATAGGGCTGGCCGTGCAGTTTCGTCAGGTGCTGCTCTTCCAGAGCGACCTGAATATCGATGACGGCGACACTCAAGACCAATCCCGACAGGGTTATGGCGTTCGGCATGATCAGAAACAGCCCCAACGTGGTCAGTTTCATACCGAGAAAGATGGGGTTGCGAGAATACGCAAACAGGCCGCCGGTAACCAGATCGGTGCGGTTCTCCATGTCGATGCCGATACGCCAGGAACGGCCCATTTGCGCCTGCGCGATGGAGATCAACACCAGCGACCCCAGCAGCAAGGCTGAGCCGCATACCTCACCGAGCGGGCTTTCCAGCAGGACGATAGGACCCAATTGGGAATAATGTTCAGGAAAGAAGGAAAATATTGCGATAGCCATCAGGCAGATGGCGGGAATGAGCTTGAAATACAACCCAATGACACCATTGGGCCCGGATTGTTTCAACAGGGCATAGGCATTGATCCCGGTTTTCTTCCAGACAATCAGGGTTCGCAGAAAAAATACCGTAAATATGAACACCGCACCGTAAACCGGAAGTAGCAAGTCCAACATGTCATTGATCCTTTAGGGCAAAGCCACACAAGTCTTCGGCTCAATGGAGCGATTTCTGAGCCCTTTACCAATGCGGGCCAAGTCAGCATCGTTCCAACAGTACCGGCCCCGGCTGAACCGAAGTTCGAATTTCCCTGAGAGCTTTGTGAATTTCTGCCGGATTCATCGATCCGTCAGTGGCGGGATTTCCACAAACTTCCAGCCCCCTGTTAAGATGACCTTTTCGATTCCTATGATATTTCACTATGCTAGCGTATGTTTTCCCGGTGATTCAATAACGCACTATAGGGCGCAAGCGGCATGAGCGCAGACAAATTCCCCAAAGAATTCACAGCCTACTATGCCGCTGTACCGGAAGACCGCCGTGAGAAATTGCTACATCTGCATCGACTCATCCTCTCTCTATATCCCGATGCCACGATGAAAATTTCGTGGCGCATGCCCAGCTTTCGAAACGGAGATGGATGGGTCGCGATTGCAAATCAGAAAAATTATATTTCCTTATACACCTGTGGTGAAAAACACATCGCCGGATTCAAGAAATCCTATCCGCACATCAAAACCGGAAAGGGTTGTATCAACCTGCAAGACCGGGACCCGATGGACGATACCGCCTTGGCTCAGGTGATTCACCATGCCATGGAGCAGCCGAAAGGACACGACTGAACCGTCTGGGTTTTCCTCCGGCAATTAGGTGGAAGTGAAACCCGGCAGAAATTTTCTCAGTTGGGAAACTCCTTCCAGGATACCTCGCCGCTTTTCACCCCTCCCCTGGGTTCCGCCCGCTCACGATAGACCGTACCCAGTGAGCCTTGCACGAACACGGTAATCGCACCGTTGCCATTGGTGCTCTGCGGACCGTCGACATGAATGCTTGGGCGCGATGCCAATCCGCGCCCCAGGCTGAGATCCCGCAGGGACAGGGCATTGCCGTTGTTGGTGACCGAGTCGTTGACACCAAACAGGACAGGCTCAGGGAAGGCGGTGCCGGTCTTGTAGTCCACACCGAACAAGCGGCTTGTGCCGTCACCGCCGCAAAGGGTGCTGTCGGGCGTGTAGACCGGCGCCAGCAGTGCCTTTCCAAACAGGGCGAAGGTTTGCACGCTGCGCTCGGAGGTGGAGCCCACAGCGCGCGACAAGTCGATTCGCCAACCAGTGTAGGTATTGGCGTCGATAGCGTCTTCCAACGCCTGCACGGTTTCGATGTCGCCCGCCAAAGTCGGCGTTATGCTGCCATCGGTGTAGGTACGTACCGCGCTCACATCGATGACATTGGTCGCTACGGCGCCGTCCTTCACGCCAAAGATCATCTGTTGCTGATCGTTCGACTTGTCAGTGTCCACATCGAACTTTCCGGTTCCACCATAGACCCAATGCCCCCCTTTCTCGTCCAGACCGATGGATGGCCGCGCCAGGACCGGCCGGCCTGTATCGTACAGCACCGACGGACTGGCCCAGGAAGCACTGTTGGCACTTTCGGCCAGATTGATTTTATAGAGTTTTCCGCCGATGGCGCTGGCCGGGGCACTGCCCTGCGCGATGCCGACATAAAGATCGTCTGCCAGAAAATCCAGATCCCAATCCACTACCACCGGATCGCCCACCACAGCGTCGCCCAGCAGAGGGAGGAAGTGAATGTCAGCGGGGCTCAGACCGCCGGCCAGATCCACATAGGCGAGTTGTCCCTTATTGGCGTTGGTATCGTCTGCGCTGCTGTGGGTGGCCGTCGCCAAATCGCTCGGACCGCTGCCGAAGAACAAGTACCACTTGTTGGGCGATAGCTCATCGATTCCGGCGAAGGCCGCCACGGTGGGAAAGGAGGTGGTGTAGCGCAGATCATGGTGGTGGATCTCGCCCAGCAGAACAGGGGGACTCTCCGGGTTGGTCACATCCATCACCACATAGGAGGAGCGAAACGCCTTGTTGTCGGTTTGATCCGCATCGAAACCGTCGTTGGCCAGATCGAGCACATACTCATCGCCGACCGCGCCGCCGAAGCGCATGCCTACCACCAGCACGGTGCCCCAGCCATTGGGATGGTCTGTATCGGCGCTGAAGATTCTGGCATCGAATACTCTGGGCTTGGCGTCCAGATAATACACGTGAGAATAGTCAGGGTCGGCCAGCCACTTCAGATGCGGCAGCAGGGCCTTGGGGACATAGGCCCAGAGTTCGGCCCCCAGGGGATGTTCGGCCTCGCCATCGTGTTCCAGCTCGTATTTCTGCAGTGACGGGTTGTAGAAGCCGCTGTTGAAGGCGTGCAGCATACCGTCGTTTCCGCCTACATAGACCACCGTGCGACGGTTCGCGTATTTGCGCCGGTAGGCGGCGTAGCTTTGGTCGCCGTAAAGCAGGTCGAATGCCTCCCGCGGGGCGGCGACGGCGACCGGGGTGGAGTGGACGATATCCCCCAGGCGCATGATCTCGATCACCCCGTCGCCGTCGTAATCCACGCTGCGCGAGCGCATTCCCGCTTGCTCATTGCCGCGAAGATAGTCAACCAGGGTCTGGGCTGAGGCGACGTCGGCCAGGTTGAAGTGAGTGAACGTGGCATCGGTGATGCTGGCCGCGGTGAAGGGCTGGACCTCCGCCGCCTCGACCTGATCGAAGCTGCCCGAGTCGTGCCGGTCGAACCAGGTGAAGATATAGCGGCCGGTACTGGCATCGGCGCTGTAGCTGCGCTGTGCCGTACTGACCAGCGACAGCGGTTCGGAGAGCTGCTCGCGGGCATTCCAGACGGTGTTCAACTGATCCATGGAATGCACGGTGTAGCCACTACTGGCGGGATCGCCGCTGTAGCGGCGAAATTTGGTGGCGCGATCCGACAGATCGTAGAACAGATCCACGGCCGGATCGCTTGAAAAGTCTTCCAGCGTCGCGTCGCCATCGTCCTCGCGCAAAATACCTTGATCGTCCACCCACAGGGCTTGCAGGGAACCTATCCAACGCACCAGATTGTCAGACGCGTCCCGCTTTACCGGCTCGTAGAGCGCCTGAAACACCACGCCGCTGCCCTGCACGCTGTTGGAGACCACCGCCGCGGCCGTGCCGGAAGCGGTTTTCTCAAGGATGTTGTTGAACACGTTCTTTAAGGACGAGACCAGCGCAGCCGGGTTGGTGACCGGAAAGAAATGGTCCGGCAAGCCATCGGCATTGTTCTGACCATTGAGATCGCTGACATCCCACTCGGTGCTCAGATCCGGCAGGTTGTTGCCGTTCAGGTCCTTGAATCCACCCCACTTGGCGGCATACCACAGGGGTTGTTGCAAAGACTGCGCGCTGGAGGCCCCGATGGTGTAGACATTGGAACTGGGCGCATTGCCACTGACGCAGTCATTGCAGCCCGCCAGCCCCTCAACCGGTTCGGTGTAGTCGAAGTTATTGATCCCCGAGTGCACATGAAAGCCGTCTTGGGTGGTGCCGCCGATGACATAACCGAATCCCATGCGATAAGGCGTGGATTGGGCATTCACATCGGAGGTGACGACGATCTGACCGTCGGCGATGGTGTACTGGATGGTGCCCTTCATGTCCTGGTCGAAATCGCCGCCCTGCTCGCTGTCCTCCCAGTTGACGTACAACGTGCCACTGCCCCCGGCCAGATCCTGAACGAGGATCTTGAAATCCACGATCGCGCAATTGCCGGCCGGCGACAGGCTGTCATTGCGACAAGCGGGCAGAATGCTCACCACCTGCTCCGTACCCGGCACGGGTATGGCGACGCTGGGCGTATTGGCGGCCAGGGCCACGGAATAGGTGTCGACCTTCTGCTCGGACTGAAGATCGGTCCGAATGTCGTTGATACGGGCCCAATGGGCCAGACCAGCGATGTGGTAGGTACCCTTCAGGCGCGGAGAGCCGGGGCAGGTGCCCTTCACGTCGGCCAGGTTGGAGACGGCCTTCGCGGTGCACAACTGGTTGTTGTCCACCCCGTTTTCGCCAATGAAATAGGTGGCACCCTCGGTCAGCTCCGTATCGCCCACGCGATTGGTGAGCGTCGCCAGCGACGGGGACCCCGCCAGGCCGGAAAGACTCAGGCCGTCATCATCGTAGGAGGATTCACTGGCATTGATGACGATGATGTTGCAGGCCGCGCACCAGTTGTCCGCGTTCAGCGGGTCGCTCCATGTGGCCCCTGAGAGCGTGCTGATGTAGCCCGTATCATCGGCGTTGAATGAGCTGCTGGCGGTGAGACCGGAGAAATAGCGCAAGGATTCCAAATACAGCTCACTGAGGGGATTGCCCCAGTTGGAGCACCTGCCCTCGATGAAGGAACTCAGGCCCCAGGCGCAATTGTCCGGCGTGTTGTAGCGGCCGTCGTCATTGTAGCCATAGCGGGAGATACGCAAGGCATCCACGGTGCGAACGATACCGGCCGCCCCGGTGAAGGTGCCGTTTGCCGAATTCACCTCGTCGGCGAAGGAACTCACGTTCTTGCGTAACATGCCGCCGGACTTGTTTTTCTGGTAGGAGCCGCTGAGCAGGCCGAAATGGATCTGGCCGTTCTCCCCGTATTCGTGCAACAGGCCGATAGGCTTGGCGGAACTGCCGTAGCGCTTGCAATTCTGCTCGGCCAGCGCCGCGGAGGCACAGACCTGCACCCTGGCGATATAGTCCCTGTTGCCCAAACCGTCGCTGTTGCGATTCGGATCGCTGTGGGTGCCGTTGGTACTGTCTCCCCGCTCGTCATCCCAGGTGCATTGCCAGCGCTCGTTTGCCGCCCAGTAGCGGAAATCGCCAGCCACCACCCGGATCAACGGCGGCGCGGTGACGCTCTGCGACACGCCGAGATTGGCCTGGTAAGTCGTGTTGCACAAAGTGATACCGCCGGCCGGATCGAAAGGCGTCAGGGCAGCCAAGTCATCGCCCCGATAGTATTTGGCGAAGCTGTGTGCGTCGGTGGGTAGAAAACTGCGCTCCAACACAGTGGTGCTATCGCTGTCCGTGGACCGAAAGCCCCCGTACAGCACCTTGCGCAAGGCATCGATGCGGGTCATGGAAGCCCAGTTGAGGAAATTGCCGCTCCAATCGCCGGATACCTCGCCACAGTACTTGCTTGCACTCACGGCCCGTGGCTCGAAACGGCTATTTGCGTAGCTGTAGCACGTGTGGGGGTCGAAATAGCCGTAATAGTCGATGGCGTGTTTGTAGCCATTCTCGGCAATGCCGTCGCCGTCCAGATCCCCCCAATCCGTATAGGCTTTGAAATACAGTTGATGATCGTTGGACAGGGTCAACATCACCAGGGGCGTGGCCGATTCCGTGCTGGTGATGGGATAGGCGGTGAAGGCCGCCATATTGACGCTGGTGTTCACCTCGGCGGAGGCCGGCACGCTCGACAGCGACACCAGGGCGGAAAGCCCCAGGTTCAGTGCTTGCAACAGTTTCATCGCATCGCCTCCTCAATTGCGGATCACGTGGCGATATTCGCTTCCCACCACCACCCGAGCGCCATTGGCGGATTTGCCGACGCCACGGAACTCCATAAACAAATGGCTTCCCCCTGCCCCGGCCGCCATGCCGACACCCTCATAACCCTGCACCATGGCGATAGCGGATCCCGGTGCGTTCGAGACCACGGTGCGATACACCTTGAGTTCCGCGTAGCGGTCCAGTTCGCCCTCGTAATCGCCATCGCCGTTGCCGTCCAGACGGTAGGTGATGTCGGTGGTCATACTGAAGGTGTTGTTGGGGTTCTCACCGACCCCGTTGGCGTTGTACAGATCCGGCACCACGCTGTCGGCATCGGTGGCGAAACTGAATTGGGCCGGGATGGCCTGATTGAAATCGCCGACCCCCACCTGGCCACCGGCCAGGCTGGTCGGCCAACCGCGCGTGTAGATATGCGCCTCTACCACCGGCGCCGCAGCCAGGCGCAACGCTTCCGCCGCCTCCATGGCCCGCTGGCGATTGATCTGGTTGCCGGTCATACGCTGCTCATTGACGGTGGAAGTGATCGCCAGTACGCCGATCAGTGTCAGGGTGCCCATCAGGATCAGCCCGGTCACCAGAGCCGCACCGCGCTCTCGCCTTGTCGATAGTGCCTTCACGAGCTCACCCCCTGCCCCGGTTGCGCAGCTGCGTTACGGTTCGATAGGGGCGGCGGTGGAAGTGGACCGCGTCGCCCGAGGGGACGAAGACCACACCACCTGCCAGGCTGTAGGTGACAAGGTCCGAAAATCCGCCGTCATATTCGCCTCCACGGCTGATGACGGCAGTCTGCACGGCGACCACCTTGGCCCAGTCAGCGACGCTGGCAGCCGCCAGAAAACGATTGGCCGAGCCGTCATTGTCCGTATCCACGCCATAGGCAAACTGGATCTGCTCGATACCCTCCACCAGCGGTTCCGCGCTGAGGCGATTGCCCACCAGACAGTTCAGCCCGGCCGCGTCCTTGCACAAGGTCTGGCGCCACAGGGTGGGCCGGTCGGTCTCGCCGGACGCACAGGCCGTGGGACTGCTGCAAGTGCGCAGGTAGAACACCGAGATGCGGAACGGCAGATCGTAGGTGCCGTCACCGTCAGGAAGATCGGCGGGCGGGCTGTCGGAACCGCCCAGCAGCACACCGCGTTTGCCGACCGCCGCGCGCAGATAGATTCCGTCGGCGTCCTTGGCGACCCCCAGTTGATCGGTGCCGGCATAGCGCACCACCAGCACGTCGCTGGCTGGCAGGTAGTTCGACAGACAATCCAGCGGGGCACTGGTGTTGCCGTCATATCCCCGCAAGGCGGTTCTGGCATCCAGAATCCAGGCGGCGGTGCAGGCGCCGGAACCGGTCACCGATGGGCTTCCACTCACCTCGGCGGCCTCCACGCCCCCCCAATGGTCCGCCATGCGCAGGTCCAAGCCCAGGATCTCCAGGGCAAAGCGGCCGTTCTCCTGAGCCTCCAACAGGGCATTCTGAACCGCATAGGAATGGCGCGTATGAACGAAGAACCCCACAGCCCCCGCAAGCAACAGACTGCCGATGAGCAAGCCGATCAGCATCTCCACCATCGACAATCCAGCCTGCCTGTTCACGGGTTCACCCCCGGGCTGACGACCAGATACTGACAATGCAGATCGTCACTGTTGCCGCGATCGCAACCGGTGCCGGTCGCGCCGCTGCGGGCGGCATCCCAGCGCACGGTGATGACAAAGGTGTCGCCTGTGCCCGCACAGCTCGCGGCCGTGGGCAGCCGGCGACAAACCGTTCCCTGGCCAACGGGCAGGGTTGCTGCCAAGGCGTTATTCCATTGGGAGAGATCGTACTGGGCAAGCTCGGCAGGCGAGCAAACGGTATTGGCGCAGTTGCTGACATCGCCTTCGGGGATGCCGGAGAGATCATCGTACTCACCGTCGCGCACCCCTTGAAGATTGGCCCGCAAACGGTCGGCCATCTCATGGGCAAGATTGGCGGCCTGATTCTGCTGAAAGGCGGCATTGCCATCCTTGAGGCCGCGTAGATGAATGGCGGCATTGCCGAGCAGACCCAAGCTGACGATGACGATGGCGATCAACACTTCCAAGAGGGAGAAGCCGCCATGCCGCAGGGGATTCATGACACTGCCTCCCCTATCCGGCGTTACACAAATCGTCCTTGCGGTAGCTGGTATGACCGGTCTTGCCGACGCGGATTACCCGTCCGATTTCGTCGTTGCGTTGATCGCAGAACTGGAATTCTTCGCCGGTATTGGCACGCCCCGTGCCGACGAACCGAATCTCGGCGAGCGAGCCTGCGGCCATCACCTCCACGCCATCCCCGGTACGTTGCACCAGGGCCAGGGTCTCATCCGAGGAACGGCTGTTGTCGTCGTCGCTGTCCACCCAGATCGCCCACCCGGCCTGCCATCCGGCGTCGGCGGCGGTAACCCGCACGGTGGCGCCGCGTTTGATGGCCTCGGAACGGGCGCGGGTCAGCGAAAAGGAAAGTTCGTTGGCGGCGGCACCGAGACGATTGTCGCGGATCAGATTGTCGAAACCCGGCGCTCCGGAGGCCAGTACGACGGCGAAGATCGCCATCGAAATCAGCAATTCGATGAGCGTGAAACCTTGATTGACGTGCTTGCCCATGATGGCGAACTCCCGTTCTGACTACCCCGGCGCCTTCGTGGCTGAAGATGCTCTTTGGCATCCTTCGTTGACATTCAGCGTAGCCGTAACGGGTCGCAAATTGCGTGACACTGACACAAATTGCAGGTGAAAACCGTCACATTTCGCAGTCACGGGTGACGCTTTTGTCAGATTTTCGGAACTGGATCACAGAAAGGGTTTACCGCGTGCAGGAATTCGCATAGCGTTTAGCGCTTGCTTCATCGCGGTACTTTTATGTCGTCTGCCAGACTCCCCAATGCCCGAATTCCCATCATCGGCTTTGCCGCCTACAGCGGCAGCGGCAAGACCACCCTGGTAACCCGGCTGATTCCGGTTTTGCGGGCACGGGGGCTGCGGCTCGCGGCGGTGAAACATGCCCATCACGGTTTCGAGTGCGATCAGCCAGGCAAGGACAGTTACCAGATTCGCAAAGCAGGCGCCAATCAAACCCTGGTCGCATCCGCCGGGCTGTGGGCGCTGATGACCGAGACGCCACAGGGTCCGGCGGACCCGGATCTGAACGAACTGGTGCGCCACTTGGACCAGGAGAATCTGGATCTGATCCTTGTGGAGGGATTCAAATGGGCCGACATACCCAAGATCGAGGTGCACCGGCCGTCGGTGGGCAAGGCCCTGCTCTACCCGGACGATCCTCAATTCGTCGCCGTCGCCAGCGATGAGCGCTTCGATTGTCCCTTGCCCCTGCTCGATATCAACGACGCCACGGAAGTGGCGGATTTCATCGCCGACTTTCTCGGCTTGAGTGCACGCCAATGACAGACAGCCCCCTGGCCTTCGATCCTTCTTGCATGGACGACTACGACCCCCATTCCCTGACCGTGGATCAGGCCTGGGAAAGAATTCGTCAGGCGATTGCACCGGTGGCCGGGGCTGAACTGCTGGGTATCGCCGATGCCCTGGGGCGGGTGGTCTCGGACGATGTCCCATCCCCGATTGCCGTCCCGCCCACCGATAATTCCGCCATGGACGGCTATGCCCTGCGCTACGCCGATCTGCCGGCCGAGGGCACCGCCAAGCTGCGCGTGGTCGGCGAGAGTTTCGCCGGCAGGCCCTATGCGGGAGCGGCCGTTGAGGCCGGAGAAACCGTGCGCATCATGACCGGGGCGGTAATTCCCGCCGGTTGCGACACCGTACTGATGCAGGAACGGGTGGAGCGCGACGGCGACAGCCTGCGGGTCAGCGGCGGTTACAGGCTCGGAGAGAACGTGCGCAGTGCCGGCGACGACATTCGCCCCGGACAAAACGTGCTGCTGGCAGGTACCCGGCTGACGCCGGCGGCCCTGGGCGTGCTGGCTTCCCTGGGCATCGCCGAGGTCAAGGTGCGCCGGCGGCCCCGCGTGGCGTTTTTCTCCACCGGAGACGAGCTTTGCCCGGTGGGGCAGATCCCCGGTCCCGGTGACATCTACGACAGCAATCGCTACACCCTGAACGCCATGATCCGGCGTCTGGGCGCCGATCCCCTGGACCTGGGCGTGGTGCGTGACCGACGCCAGGATGTACGAGATGCCTTTGAGCAGGCCGCGGCGTTGGGTGACATGGTCATCACCTCCGGCGGTGTATCGGTGGGCGAGGCGGATTTCGTCAAGGAGACCTTGGAGGAGATGGGCCAGGTAGGATTCTGGAAGATCGCCATGAAACCGGGCCGTCCGTTGGCCTTCGGCAGCCTGGGCAGGGCCTTTTTCTTCGGCCTGCCCGGCAACCCGGTTTCGGTGATGGCTACCTTTTACCAGTTTGTCCAGCCAGCCTTGCGCCTGATGATGGGCGAGCCCGAGCCGACCCCGGTACTGGTTCCGGTGCGCTGCACGAGTCGATTGAAAAAATCCGCCGGCCGCATGGAATTGCAACGGGGCGTGCTGGCCTACGACGAAAACGGCCGGATCACCGTGAGCACCACCGGCTTACAAGGCTCCCATGTGCTCACGTCCATGGCAAGGGCCAATTGCTTCATTGTCCTTCCACTGGAAAACGCTGGCGTGGAACCGGGAGATACCGTGTTGATTCAACCCTTCGAGGGACTGATTTGAGGCAGACACGTCACCGCTACGGCTTGAAAGTCATCCAGAGACATCAACCTTGCGGGTAAGAAACATGGCATCGCCGTAACTGAAGAAGCGATAGCCCGACGCTACCGCGTGCCGATAAGCCCCCATCACCGGCTCGTAGCCGGCGAAGGCGCATACCAGCATGAGCAGGGTGGACTCGGGTAAATGGAAATTGGTGAGCAGGGCATCGACCACCCGAAAACGGTAACCCGGCGTGATGAACAGACGGGTATCGCCGCGAAACGGCTGCAACGCCCCTCCCGCCGCCGCACTCTCCAGGCTGCGCGTCACCGTGGTACCCACGGATACCACCCGCCCTCCCCTGGCACGGGTTTCCGCCACCTTGGCACAGGTCTGCTCGCTCACCTCCACCCACTCCGCATGCATATGGTGGCGGCTCAGATCGTCCTCGCGCACGGGTTGAAAGGTTCCAGCGCCCACATGCAAGGTGACCCGGGCCGTTTGCACGCCTGCGTCGGCAATGCGCGCCAACATGTCTTCGTCGAAATGCAGACCCGCCGTGGGCGCCGCTACCGCACCGGGACGCTGGGCGAACACGGTCTGGTAGCGCTCCCGATCCAGCTCACCATCGTCACGTTGAATGTAGGGCGGCAGCGGCATGTGGCCGAGTCGCTCCAGTACCGCCATCAGGTTGCTGCCGGGCTCGCCGCGCAGCCGGAACAACTCATCCTCGCGGCCCTCGAACACCAACCGGGTTCCGTCTTCCAGAATGATCTCCAGTCCCGGCCGCATCGGCTTGGAGGCGCGCAGGTGGGCCAGAGCCTTGCCATCGGGCAGCAGGCGTTCGACGAGGATCTCCACTCGGCCGCCGGTGGGTTTGTGCCCGAACAATCGCGCCGGGATAACGCGGGTATCGTTGAGGACCAACAAATCGCCGGGCCGAAGGTAGTCGACGATGTCGCGAAACCAGCGGTCTTCGCGAACACCGCTGCTGCCGTCCAACACCAGCAAGCGGCTCGCATCGCGCCGCGCAAGGGGTGATTGGGCAATGCGATCTTCGGGGAGATCGTAGTAGAAGTCCGACTTTTGATAGGTCATGGTGAATTTAAGGGCCTTGCGAGAGCCGCAAGCCTAAACCATGTACGATTCAAGGGCGAGGACCGCTATCGGCGCCTGGCCTATTCCGCTCAAATATGCGCCGCTACAACAATGGCGCACCGTCCGCCAGGGATTGGCGGAATCCAGCCACAGGGAGGTGAAACCCGAATTGACACAAAACCCGAAACCATGCACACAACCCAACCCCATGAAGCCCGCCTGTCTCCTGGGTCCCGGCAATCCCTGCCAGGACGACGAAGGCGCAGTACAATTTCATCAAGTAAAGGTTTTCCAAACGCCGGGAGCTTGTTCGCCAGCGGATTTGCTTTATACTCTCCCCCCTCGCCGCCGGAGTGGCGAAACTGGTAGACGCGCCAGACTCAAAATCTGGTGATGGCAACATCGTGTCGGTTCGAGTCCGACCTCCGGCACCATCTCCCGCCCTTGGCACAAACTTTCATCGCCGAGGGAGCAATTTCCCTCGCCATCTGCAACACTTATAGCTCGTCGTCCCGTTTTCGGGCAGGTTGGGTGGATAACGCATGCGAGGCAGGCAGCGATCAAATTTCTGGCATGGCGCAGTCAAGCGGCTGATCATCCGCGTGATTCTAACCGGCGTGCTCGCGTCCCCCAGTGCCATGGCCTGGCCGGATGGTCTGTTCGTCGTCAATCGCGGCGACCACAGCGCCAATCTGATTCACCTGCCTGACGGGGAGCGTAGTCAGAGCCTCGATGCGGGCGTCGGCCCCGCCGAAATCAGCATCTCCTCGGGAGGAACGCGGGCTGCGGTGAGCCTGTACGGCCTGGACGACGCCAGCGGCAACCGGATCGCCGTCTTTGATCTGGTCAACAAAACCCCGCCACGCTTTATCAACCTCGGCGCCTATCGGCATCCCTATGGCATTGCCTGGCGGGCAGACAATCGCCACTTGCTGGTGGTTTCCAGAACCCGTCGTGCCCTGGTGGAGATCGACGTCGACAGCGGTGAGGTGCTTCGCGCCATCCCCACCCATCAGGAAGACTCCCGCTTTCTGGCCCTTGATGAACGGCGGGGCCAGGCCTATGTGGTAAACCGGGCTTCCGGCAGCATCTCGGTGATTGACCTCATCGGCGGGCGTTTCGCGCGCATGGTAAAGGTCGGCGAAGGCAGCGAAGGCATCGCGCTGAGCCCTGACGGGCATCAGGTGTGGGTGGTCAACGGCGCATCCAACAGCGTAACCGTGTTGGACGGCGACACCCTGCGCCCCATCGTCGAATTGCCAACGGGCAACTCGCCAAGCCGCATCGCCTTCACCCCTGACGGCACGGTGGTCGGTATCACGAATCGCTGGTCGTCCACCGTTTCCCTGTTCGATACCCTCAAGCTGGAACCCATCGGCACGGTGCGCCTGCGCGATGCCTTTTCCCTGAAAGCCGGCGAATGGCTGGGCGGGGGTCTGGGCTGGTTCGCCAACCCGACCGGTATCGCCGCCGAACCGCAGTCACGCTATTTCTTTGTCACAGGGAACTACAGCGGCGTCGTTTATATGATCGACATCGCCGAACGGCGGGTGGCAAAAACCTTCCCTGCCGGCCGACGCCCCAATAATCTCGCCTGGATTCCCGCCGCGGCGGATAACGCCATTTCCACTGCCAAATAGCCGGATAGGCAGCGTACAAATAACGTTGCCTGACTACCTGCCTGAACTTCGACCCTATCGCCCAAACAGAAAGAAATCGCCGGACCGAAGATCGCCCTTAGCCAAATCAAGGCATCAAAACCCAGCCAAAAAATTTGCCCGCATAAAGCCACGGTTTGCCCAACGGCTGGGATTATTCCTACTGGCAAACCCATTTTCCCAAGCAAAAAAAACCCGCGCTACGAAGAGCACGGGGTAGAGGATTTAGACTGCTTGCAAGAGAGGCAGTAAGCCTAAAACAGCCCCGGTCACCCATGCTATAAAACAGGTTAAGTTGCTGTATTTCGTCCCACCCGCACAAAGATCGGCCAGCTAACAGTCTTGCTTCCCTCACCCCAGACGGGCCGCATCTGCGCTGCCAGATCGGCAATCGGATCACCGCCCTGCGCAGCCCGAAGCCGCTTTACCGCCGACCAGGTACCGAGATAGCCCAGGAAGTCCTCCACCTTCATATCCGCCTCGATAGATAGGTTCGGCGTATTCGCGAGCTCTTCGAAGGGGAAATCCAGATCGCGGTAGGCCGCTTCCACATGCACTCGCTCCGGCGGCCAGAATGCATCCAGGCGATTACCATAGAAGGCATCCACAAGGGGGTCGACGGCGGCGTCCACCCGCGTCAGGCCGTATCCCCAAGCTGCCAGTACCCCGCCCGGCCGCAGTACCCTGCGTACCTCGGCGTAGAAGGACTCATCGGCAAACCAATGCAGAGCCTGGGCAACGGCAACCAGATCGACACTGCCGCCTTGAAGCCCGGAGCGCTGAGCAGGCGCCACGCGAAACCGGATACCTTGGTGCACATCGGCACTGGCAATCTGCTCGGCGCTGGCATCGGTGGCCACCACCTGCCGAAAATGAGCCTTCAGCCCCCTCGCCGCCTGTCCGTTGCCGGTTGCGCAATCCCAGGCAAGGTCGAGCCCCGGCGCCAAACCGGCGAGCCAGTGATACAGCTTTGCGGGGTAGACGGGGCGAAAGCGACTGTAGTCACGCGAAGCGGTGGAAAAATGATCGGCAAATTTCATGTTGAACACCGCGTCGAAACAGCACAGCCAACCCGGATAGTAACAGAATCAGGCTACCCGGCACCGGCACGCTGGAGGTCGGCGCAATAGCGGTGTTCAAGGTAATGCTGCCCAGAAAAACGTCGGCGCCGGCGCTACCGGTATCGTCGCCCAGAAACAGATAACTGCCCAGTTCGTAGGGCACACCGGGAGAGGTGTAATCGCGCACACTGCCGCTGAGAATCTGTACGCTGTCCGCCGCCAGGGTATAGACGGAGTTGACGATGCTCAGCTCGAAGTGATTGGCGCTGGCCGTGGTGTCAAAAGCGACGCCTTCTCCATGGGTGAAACCCACGTTCTGCGCCCAGATCTCATTTTCCCAGAATCCCAGCTCGATGCCGACACTGTTTTCGTCTAACAGCAACACGGAAAAACCGGCTCGATTGGCGTTGCTGTGGGACTCGGCATTGATATGCAGATCGAAATCCAGACTGAACCCCGCAGTGGCGTCCAGAATCGGAAACGCACCATTGATCGGCGTTAAAGTGAAGGGGTTGTAGTTGCTGTAGCCGGCAGACACGGCACCATCGGTGACCAGCTGCGTGCCGCCTGCCTGTGCCGTCTGACTGGCGGTCCCGCCACTGAGGATTCCATCACTGCCATAGATCAGCCAAGGCTGGCTGGACGGGGTGCCTCCCAAGCCCGCGTCATAGAGCGCGATGGTGGCGGCAAAACCCGACTGGGCGACACCGAGCAACAGGGCCACACTCAATCCCTGGAACAGTTTGGACATGGTCAGCTTCCAAAGGGTAATCGCAGCGCCCGTCGGCATTTTCCCACCAGGAAAAACGACCGGGCAACTGACATTTCGTTTTTCATTTTGCCGCGTATTGTGCACGGCCAGGGCGACCGGGGCTATCCGGGAAAACCAGCAGGTGGCAGGCGCAGCAGATCGAACTGCGGCCCGTCGGAGAGCAATTGCAGCAGGCATTGAAACAGCGGGATGTTTACCGTTTCGTTGATCTCATCCGTGTGAATGAAATTGGGCATGGCGTTGATCTCCACCAACTGCGGATCGCCATGTTGTCGAAACAGCAGATCAAGGCCAAATAAGGCATAGCATTCCCTGGCAGAGGCCCTCAGGCATTCGCCTAACAAGGGCCTGAGGCGCTCCACAAGGGTCACAATGGCGGCAAAGCGCACTTCGTAAGCCGGATGCCGGCGTAGCGCCAGCATGCGGATCGGGCTGTCCGGTTCGCGGTACCCCGCATGATCGATCTGTACGCGGTAGTCCGTACTTCCCGGCCGGTAGGGCAGACCGTGGACCACAATCAGCCCGTCCCGATAGACGAACAACTCACCATTCCAGACCACCAGGTAGGCGCGGGTAGTGAACTTGCAACTTTCCCAGAGCTCGACGTCGCCGACCTCGGCTTGCAGAAAATGATCGCGCCCCAGTACACACTCAGGCAGGTCCGAAGAGCGCAGGCAGCGCATATCCTGACCACCCGACTTATAGGCATTCTTGACGAACCAGACAGCCTCGGGAGAAGCGGATTGCTCCAGTGCCTCGTCAACCGAGAAACAGCTTGTCGGCGCACAGTCGGACAATCCCAGAGATTGCAGGCTTTTCGCCAGCTGGCGCTTGTCGGCCAAGCGGTTGGTGAGGCGCCGATCGATCAGACGCCGCAACGGCGTCAGGCCCTCAGTGTCCAGTGCATTGCCACCGTACTCATCCCAATAGCTGAAACCGATGGGCGGATCAGCCAGGTCCCAAAGAGCGGTCATGGCCGCCTCGAACAGCTCCCTGGCTCGGTTGATACGGTATTTCTCCACCCTGGCTACAGCCGGAAATACTTGGAGCCCATTCATGGGGTGTGCGTGAAACCAGAGATTGAAGGCCCATTTCTCGCCACGAGTCACCGGCGCCCCGGCGTGCAGGCTATCGGGATGGATTTCGGTCCCGTCGTTGCGACAATTATGAAACAGGGCCAATCTTCCGGGCCTTGCCACCACTTGGCAGCAGAGCTTGGGGAAATGAGTCGCCCCCCCCTGCTCCACCTCGTTCAGATAGACCAGCGCAGTGACCATGCGTTGGCCGCCACGCCGGCAGCAGCGCTGACCACGAGGGGTGTTTAGATCGTAGGCATCGTAGTGGGGGCGGTATTCCTGTCCAGATCCATAGTGCACGACCTGCATGGCTTCGGCATGAGCCAGGGGGATGCCGACGATCTGCGCTATCCGCCGGCACAGGGCCAGGGTGACCGCATCGGTATTGTGCGGCAGCCAGGCATTGCTGCCGGTACGGCCAGCGCTGATGGAACCGTCCTCATCCTCGGAAACCAGGGCGCGGGAAAGGCGTTCGCGGGCCAGTTCGATCACATGCCGGCATTCCGTGGCGTCAAGGACATTGTCGATGTAGGCCACCATGGGCTCTTCGTGCAGTACGAAGCTGCCCGGATAGGCGCGACGCAGGGCAATGTGTTCGGACATAAAACCATGGTGTGCGCACGATGCGTTCGTGGCAAGGGAAATCCACCATCCCGAGCCGCCAGCGCATATACTCGGTAGGCAGCTCCCTTATGCCATCCAGCCAATCGGAGAACATCATGGTTTGCCACGCCCTTCGCCGAGCGATCTTCACCTTGCCGACCCTGGTGCTGCTGAGCGCCTGCATCGCCCAGGCGGACTTTCGTGAATCCACGGAGAAGGCCGATATCGTCGTTCACACCCTGGCCGAGGGATTGGATCACCCCTGGAGTGTGACCTTTCTGCCCGATGGCCGGTTTCTGGTCACCGAGCGAGCCGGCCGCCTGCGCTATGTCGACAAGAACGGGCTGGATCCGAAACCCATCACCGGCCTGCCGCGAATCGCCGTCGCCGGGCAAGGCGGCCTGTTGGATGTGGCCCTGCATCCGGACTTCGTCAACAATCACTGGGTCTATTTCTCCTACGCCGGCCCCGGTGAAGACGGCAGCGGCACAGAAGTGGCTCGTGGCAAGCTGGAAGGCCATGAGCTGAAAGAGGTCCGGACCCTGTTTCGCCTGAACCCCAAGACTTATTCCGGCCATCACTTCGGTGGCCGCCTGGTGTTCGACCGCGAGGGCAGGCTTTACATCACCCTCGGCGATCGTGGCGACCGTCCCAGGGCACAGCGCCTGAGCGACCACGCCGGCTCGTCGATACGCCTCAACGACGACGGCACAGTGCCCACAGACAATCCCTTCGTGAATGAGTCCGGCGCAAAACCGGAGATTTTCACCTACGGAAACCGCAACATGCAGGGCGCCGCCCTCAACCCCTGGACCGGCGAGGTCTGGACCCACGAGCACGGTCCCCAGGGCGGAGACGAGGTTAACGTCATGCGCGCCGGGGTCAACTACGGCTGGCCGGTGATTACCTATGGGGTTAATTACGGCTCCGGCACCAAGATCGGCGAGGGCACGGAAAAGCCCGGCATGGCCCAGCCGCTGTACTACTGGGTGCCCTCCATCGCGCCTTCCGGCATGGCCTTTTACGATTCTGGCCGGTTCCCCCAGTGGCGCGGCAACCTGTTCGTCGGTTCGCTCAAATTCCGCCTGTTGGTGCGCCTGGAACTGGACGGCGAGAAGGTCACTCACGAGGAGAGGATGCTGGAAGGCAAACTGGGACGCATCCGCGACGTGCGCGCAGGACCCGACGGCAATCTCTACCTGCTGACGGACGAATATGACGGTCGGCTGGTGCGCGTCTCTCCGGCCGAGTAGAAACCGTGGCCGAGCCTAAGTCGCACCCTGCCATTGCCTATCACCAGAGAACCAAACACCACTTCGAGCGCTTCGCCGCCTCGCTGGGCTATCTGGACTGGGCCAATCAACCCGATCCGTTTCGCTATTATCGCGATTGCCCGCGCGTGGAACTGCCGTTTCTGGACCAGGACCCGCCCTTGGCCTTCGCGAATCTGTTTCACCCGCCGACCGGCGATCCGCAGCCCGTAAACACAGCATCGGTGGCCGGCATGGCGGAACTCTCCCTGGCGCTTTCCGCCTGGAAACGCTATGGCGACAATCAATGGGCGCTGCGCATCAACCCGTCCAGCGGCAATCTACACCCCACCGAGTCCTATTGGCTGCTACCCCAGCTCGGCGGCCTGTACCACTACAACCCGCAATGGCATGACTTCGCCCGTCGCGGTGAACTTGGCGCCCAAGCCGGCGAAACCCTGTGCCGGCTCTGCGGCCCGCAGGGCTTTCTGATTGCCCTGAGCAGCATCCCCTGGCGCGAGGCATGGAAATACGGCGAGCGGGCCTTTCGCTATTGCAATCACGATATAGGGCACGCCCTGGCGGCCCTGGCCTTCGCGGCGCGGCTGTTCGGCTGGCATGTGCGCTGGCTCCCCGAAATCGCCGATCTGGAGCTGGAAACCCTATTGGGTTTCGACCGCACACACTGGCCAGAGCGGGAACCGGAATACGGGGAGGCTCTGCTCTGGGTCGGACAGGGCGAACCACCCGGTTCGCGGCTCCCGGGTTTGCCGCAAATCACTGTCATCGGGGAGCCCAACCGACTCAGTCGGGACCATCAAACCTGGCCGATCATCGATCGAACCGTCAAGGATTGCCGCGCGCCATCCCTCAGGAGGGAACCGCCCACTCAGATGTCCTTTGCTCCGCCCCGCCAATTGTCTTCCGAATTCACGGCCGCCGAGATCATCCGCCACCGGCGCAGCGCCCAGGCATTTGATTCCAACGGCAAACCCATGGCCCTGGGCGATTTCCTCGATTGCCTGGATGCCTGTCTGCCCCGCCCTGGCCAGGCACCGTTCGACCTGGGACTGGGCGAGGCCAATCTGGATCTTTTCCTGTTCGTTCACCGCGTCCAGGATCTGACGCCGGGCATCTACGCGCTGATTCGAAATCCCGAGCACCTGGAGCCGCTGCGCTCGCATACCAGCGACGACTTCGCCTGGAAGCCCGTTGCCGAACCCCTGCCCCTGTACCGACTCGCCGAAGGCGACGCCCGTGAAGCGGCGCGGCTGCTGAGCTGCCAGCAGGACATTGCCGGCGACAGCGCCTTTTCCCTTGGCATGATCGGCCGGTTTCGGGATCGGGTGACGGCCGACGCCTCGACCTACCGGCGCCTGTTCTGGGAAGCGGGCATGATCGGTCAGGTGTTGTATCTGATGGCGGAAGCCTGCGGGCTGCGAGGCACGGGAATCGGCTGCTACTTCGACGACCCGGTACACCAGATCCTGGGTATCTCTGGCGACGATTTTCAGAGCCTCTACCACTTCACCGTGGGCGTTCCCCGCGAGGATGTGCGGCTGACGACCCTGCCACCCTACCACCACCTGTCCAGAGCGAAGCGATAAACACCACCGTTCAGCGAACGATGAGCTTTACATCGAAACCGCGTTGATTGAGCAGGAATGCGCCCACCAGGGCACGTGCACTGTCCTTGCAGCAGATCAGGTGACAGGTGTTCCTGTCCAGTTCCCGTGAGCGCCGGCGCAGTTCCGGCAAGGGGATGTTGATGCTGGACGCTACACCGTGTATCTCGAATTCAGAAGGCAGGCGCACGTCCAGCAACACCGCCCCCTTCTCAAACAATGACTTGGCCTGCACCTCGGTCACCTCCGCCAACAGGGTGGGCTTAAGCAGCTCGTCAAAGGCATCCTTGGGCAGACGCATGACTTCCGAGTCCTGTAGCGCCACCACGGTCGCATTGCGGGGCCGATTGGACACCAGTGCCTCCTCGCCGAAAACCGCCCCGTCCCCCAATTGCGCAAGGATCTCGATCCTGCCTTCAGCGTTCTTTCGCGAGACCGCGAAACGGCCCTTGCGTATCACGTAGTAGTAGTCACCCGGATCGCCCTCGCGGATGATCACCTGCCGATGAGGGACGGATACCGCCTCCATGCGGGCCAGCAACTGCCCCAGGTGGGCCAGCGGAACCTTTGAAAAGATCGGACTGCTGAGCAGATTGCGGGTCCAGGAGGTGTCGCTGTCCTGGATATCCTCATCCGGCTCGCCTTCCTCGACCAGTACATCGTCCGCCGTCGCCCAACCGCCGCCTACCACCTGCTCGATCGCCAGGGCGCGTTCCAGTGGGACATGAGGTACGCGGGCAATCAGCGCGTCGGTGAGTGCCCGGCCGGTGAACCGGCGTGGACTGAGCTGTGCAATGGAGTACACCGACTCATGGCGGTCGGAGTGTATGGTATTGGGCCGTTTGCCGTCATCGGCACTGAGTTCGATATGACCCTCCAGCAGATACAGACTGTCAGGGTCGACATCGCCTTGGCGGAACAGAATCGTCCCCTCGGGAAAGCGTAGAAACTCCACCGCCGCGAAGACTTGGTCGAACTGGTGCCGTCGCAGGGTGTTGAGTGGGACAAGCGTGGATAGACGTTTGTAGTAATCGTTATGGTTCATTGTGCAAGATCTTCCGTTCTTTCGACGAATCACTTCCAAGTATAACCGCCACGCGGTTGCAGGAGAGGCCGAATTGGCACCATAGACGCATGCACACCCGGTCTCTATCCTAAAACGGTGTTATCCGCCCCCCCATCCCGGACCACGCCCATGACTGCCGATTCGGCCATCATCGCCACGTTTATCGTCTACCTGCTCCTCATGTTGGCCATCGGCGTGCTGGCCTCACGACGCACACGTAACGCCGGGGACTATTTCCTCGGTGGTCGCCGCCTGGGGCCGTGGGTCACGGCGATCAGTGCCGGGGCGTCGGACATGAGCGGCTGGCTGTTGCTGGGCCTGCCGGGTTATGCCTTTGCATCCGGCGTGCAGGCGATCTGGCTGGTGGGCGGGCTGTGGCTCGGCACCTATCTGAACTGGCGTCTGGTGGCCGAACGGCTGAGGCGGTATAGCCAGGGCGCCGCGGACGCTATCACCCTGCCGGCCTTTCTCAGCGAGCGCTTCGGCGGCCACCGGGGGCTGCGTATCGGGTCGGCCTTCTTCGTACTGCTGTTCTTTCTCTTCTACGTCAGCTCGGGACTGGTAGCGGGCGGAAAACTGTTCGAATCGGTCTTTTCCATACCCTACGGTTACGCGGTAACGGCCGGGACCCTGGTGATCATGCTCTACACACTGATGGGCGGATTCCTGGCGGTTTCCTGGACCGACCTCATCCAAGGCCTGCTGATGGCCCTGGCGCTGGTCGTGGTACCGCTGTTGGCTTTGCATCAGATCGGCCCATCGGTAGCCATAGAGAGGATCCGAGACATCGATCCTGCCCTGCTCGACCCCTTCGCCAACGCCAGCGGTCTGGCCATCGTCTCCCTACTCGCCTGGGGCCTGGGTTACTTCGGCCAACCGCATATCCTGGCCCGCTTCATGGCGGCCCGCGACACCAGCACCCTGCAACAGGCAAGGCGTATCGCCATGGGTTGGGTGAGCCTGGGAATGTTGGGCGCCATGGCCGCCGGTCTGGCCGGTATCGCCCTGTTGCAACCGGTTGCGAGCGACTTCGACGCCGAGAAGGTGTTCATCGAGTTGATCGCCACGCTGCTGCACCCCATCCCCGCCGGCATCTGTCTGGCGGCCATACTGGCCGCCATCATGAGTACCGCGGACTCACAATTGCTGGTGGCCTCTTCGGCCCTGGCCGAAGACCTGTACGGCGCCTTGGGCAAAGGCACATTGAATGAACGGCGCCGTATGAGCGTCGCACGGCTGACCGTGCTCGGTATCGCGGCAACCGCCTGGGGACTGGCCCTGGAGCCGGACAGCGGCGTGCTCGAGCTGGTCTCCTATGCCTGGGCGGGATTCGGCGCCGCCTTCGGGCCGGTTATCCTGCTGTCGCTGTTCTGGGCGCGCATGACCGCCCGCGGCGCACTCGCCGGTGTGATCGCCGGCGGGGTTACCGTTGTTCTTTGGAAACAACTGAGCGGCGGCTGGTTTGAGGTCTATGAACTGCTGCCAGGATTCATTTTGGCATTTGTGGCTGCCATCGCGATCAGCCTGATCGACCGGGAACCTGCGGCCGAGATCAGGACACGCCACCAGCGGATGTTCGGCTGAGAAGGCCGGTCATGGCCCCGACCTCGATCGGCTCCACGCGGCTGAAACGGATATCCCGCACTCGGCGCATGTCCCGCCACAGGAGGGCATGTCCCCTGGTGTGCCGCACACGGTGGACCCGTCTGCGCCAACGTGCAAGCTCCTCGGCCGTGGCATCCCGCGCCTCGCCGGCCGTACCGAACAGGCGTATTCCGGGTGCCGCAGCAAAACGCCCGGCAAACAAGGATTTCAACCAGAACCACCGGCCACTGTTCACTGCCAATACGCAAACCTGCCGGTTGTGTTCCAGGTTGCGCGGCAATTCCCTGGCGAACTCCTCGAAATAGAAGCCGCGTCCCGGACTGGTCAGAATCAGTGAACCGATGGGGGTCACATGGGGTTCGCCGTTTTCGTTCACCGTGGCAATCGCATAGTGCAGAGAGGTTCGAAACGTGACTTGGAACAGTTTTCTAATTTCGGCCCAATTCGACTCGATATCCATTTTCCACTCCCGCCGTTTCGGCATCGTAATCAGTAATATAACGAGAAATCCATAGATAGAATCTATACCAAAACCGCCGCTCCGCGAGGTTTTTCCGAACGCCCTTGCCGACCCCGGTCAAACCCGATACATTCGGACGCCTTTCGAGAATCGGAGCCCGTTGTCATGCAGGAAACCCTGTACGAATCCTCTCTTTCCGGCCTCAAACTGCTCAACCGCGGCAAGGTTCGGGACATCTATGAAGTGGACGATGCGCATCTGCTGATCGTCACCACCGACCGCATCTCGGCCTTCGACGTGATCCTCCCCACGCCGATACCCGGCAAGGGCGCCGTGCTCACCGGCGTATCCAATTTCTGGTTCGAGCGCATGGCGGATGTGATGCCCAACCACCTATCTAACCTGTCGCTGGAAAAAGTGCTGCCAGACGCCGCCGAGCGCGCCCAGGTCGAGGGCCGCGCCATCGTCGTCAAACGCCTCAAACCCCTGCCGGTGGAGGCCATCGTGCGCGGTTATCTGGTGGGTTCCGGCTGGAAGGACTACCAGCGCAGCGGCGCGGTTTGCGGCATCGGCCTGCCGGCCGGCCTGAACCTGGCCGATCGGCTCGAACAGCCGATCTACACCCCCTCCACCAAGGCCGAGGTGGGTGAACACGACGAGAACGTCGACTTCGAGTACACCGTGAAACTGCTGGGCCGGGAACTGGCGGAAAAGGTCCGCGATGTCAGCCTGGACATCTACTCCCAGGCCCGGACCTTCGCCGCCGAAAAGGGCATTCTCATTGCCGACACCAAGTTCGAGTTCGGCCTGGACGATGCCGGCACGCTGCACCTGATCGACGAAGTGCTGACCCCGGATTCCTCCCGTTTCTGGCCCGCGGACCAATATCAACCGGGCAAAAATCCGCCCAGTTTCGACAAACAATACGTGCGCGACTATCTGGAAACCCTGGATTGGGACAAGACCGCTCCCGGACCGGTCCTGCCCGGGGAAGTCGTCGACAACACCGCCGCCAAGTATCGCGAAGCCCAGCAGCGCCTCACCGGTTTGTGAACACCCACCCCTACGATGCCCTGACACCGGACGTCATCCTCGACGCGGTGGATTCCACCGGGCTACGCAGCAACGGCAGCCTGCTGGCCCTCAACAGTTATGAGAATCGGGTCTATCAGGTGGGTCTGGACGATCACCTGCCCGTGGTGGTCAAGTTCTACCGGCCGCAACGCTGGACCCGCGCGGCCATTGAAGAGGAACACCGCTTCTGCGAGGAACTGGCGGAGCGGGAGGTGCCGGTAGTGGCTCCCATGCCGCTGCCGGACGGTAACACCCTGGGTGAGCATAACGGGTTTCTGTTTGCCGTCTACGAACGACGCGGCGGACATCGGCCGGAGTTGCAAAGCCCGGACGAACTGCTGCAATTGGGCCGCTTCCTGGGGCGCATACACGCCTTGGGCGCCATCCACCCCTTTCACCATCGACCGGGCATCGACATCCAGAGCTACGGTATCGAAAGCCGGGAATGGCTGTTGCAATCGGGTTTGATACCGGCGGACATCCTGCCCGCCTGGAGCGCCATCAGCGGGCAATTGCTGGAAGTGGTGGCGCAGGCATGGCGGCAGAGCTCTTCAGCGACGCTCATTCGGCTGCATGGTGACTTCCACCCCGGCAATATCCTGGTGCGCGACGAGCGCTTTCACCTGGTCGATTTCGACGACTGTCGCATGGGGCCGGCGGTACAGGACTTATGGATGCTGCTGTCCGGCGAACGGCACGAGATGATCGGGCAATTATCCGAGATCGTCGACGGCTACGACGAGTTCCACAGTTTCGACAGCCGCGAGCTGATCCTCATCGAACCCCTGCGCGCCCTGCGACTGTTGCACTACAGCGCCTGGCTCGGCCGCCGCTGGGATGACCCGGCCTTCCCGCTGGCCTTTCCCTGGTTCAATACCCAACGCTACTGGGAAGAGCAGATCGACACCCTCAAGGAACAGTTCTCCCGTCTGCAGGAACCGCCGCTGGCCCTGCAATAGCGCCGATGTTGGACCCCCGACCAATTTACGAACAGCTTCGCTCCCTGTGCGGAAAGCGCGTTCGCTATCTGGGAGAGGACCTGATCGTCGTCGATCTGCTGGATGAACCCTACGCCCTGGTTTTGCAAGCGGATGGCGACCCGGCGATCCAGGCCGACCTGCACGGAAACCCTTGCCGGCGAGCCCCACGGACCCTCACGGTTCCCCTGCTAGACGCCTCCGGGGAAAAACTCAACCCCGATTTGGCGGAAATCGGCGTTCCTATCAAGACATCCTGAACCTCCAACCTCTGCGCCTGCAACGGCCGAGCGGGTATAATCCGCCCCATGCCTCATCGCGTCGCTCTTTTCGTCACCTGCCTGGTGGACTTCTTTCGCCCAAGCGTCGGCTTTGCCTCAGTAAAGCTTCTGGAAGACGCGGGTTGCACCGTGGAAGTGCCGCCCACACAGACCTGTTGCGGTCAACCGGCCTACAACAACGGCGACCATGACGACGCCCAGGCGATCGCCAAGCAAGTCATTCAAACCTTCGAGGGATACGACTACGTGGTCGTCCCCTCGGGATCCTGCGGGGCGATGATCAAGGTCCACTATCCGCGCCTGTTCCAGGATCGTCCCTACTGGCAGGAACGCGCCGAGGCGCTGGCGGCCAAGACCTTCGAACTCACCAGCTTCCTCGTCGACATTCTGAAGATCGATGCCCTGGCGGCCCAATTCGACCAGCGCGTCACCTACCACGACAGTTGTTCCGGCTTGCGCGAGCTGGGTATTCAAGAACAACCCCGTTCCCTGCTGGCAAAGATCGACGGCCTGCGGCTGGACGAAATGCGCGAGTCCCAAACCTGCTGCGGCTTCGGCGGAACCTTCTGCATCAAGTATCCTGAGATCAGCAACCGTCTGGTCACCGACAAGGTGGAAAACGCCTGGAGCACCCGCGCCGAGGTTCTGCTGGGGGGCGACCTGGGTTGCCTGCTGAACATCGCCGGGCGTCTATCGCGGCTGGAACGGCCGATCCGCGTGTTTCACGTCGCCGAGATCCTGGCCGGGATGGCGGATGGTCCCGCCATCGGCGAGGCCAGGGACTGAACCGTGCAGTCCCAGAGCCACAACTTTCGATCCCGTTCCATCGCCGCCCTGGCAGACAGCCGCCTGCAAGCCGCGTTGGCAAAGGCACGCGGCGGCTTCGTCGACAAGCGCCGCGCCGCCATCGACGCCCTACCCGAGTTTGAAGCCCTGCGCGCCCAGGGCCAGGCGATTCGCGAGCATGTGCTCGACCATTTGGACCGCTATCTTGATCAGTATGCCACCAAGGTGGAGGAGATCGGCGGCCAGGTCCATTGGGCCGAAACCGCCGCGGACGCCCGCCGCATCATCGCCGAGTTGTGCGCGGCGGCCGGCGCCAAACGGGTCACCAAGGGCAAGTCCATGGTCGGCGAAGAGGTCGGGCTGAACGAGGCGTTGGAAGCCCGAGGCATGGAAGTGGTCGAGACCGACCTGGGTGAATACATCATCCAACTGGCCAAGGAACCGCCCAGCCATATCGTCGCCCCGGCGGTGCACAAGAACCGCGCCCAGGTCGAAGCCCTGTTCCGCCAGCACCACCGCCAGGAAGACATCGCCCGCGACCTGTCGCGCATCCCCGATCTGGTCGACGAGGCCCGCCGTATCCTGCGAGAGAAGTTTCTCAGCGCCGATGTGGGCATCACCGGCGCCAACTTTCTGGTGGCCGAGACCGGCGGCAATATCATCGTCACCAACGAAGGCAATGGCGATCTCACCGCCAACCTGCCCAAGACCCATATCGTCATCGCCGGCATCGAGAAGGTCGTCCCCACTCTGGACGAGGCCGCCACTCTGCTGCGGCTGCTGGGCCGCAGCGCCACCGGCCAGGCCATCACCAGCTACGTCACACACCATGCTGGTCCACGCCGCCCCGGCGACAAGGACGGCCCAAGCGCCTATCACGTGGTATTGGTGGACAACGGCCGCAGCCGCATGCTCGCCGGCCGCTACCGGGACATGCTGCGCTGCATCCGCTGC
>JAGRGI010000218.1 GCA_020445565.1 Chromatiales bacterium | reverse complement strand
GCCCTTGCGCGCATAGTGCATCTGGGTGACATTGGCACCGGCGCGGGCGCGTCTCGGGGCACGGATGTGCTCGAACCGCAGATGCGCCAGCGCCGGGTCGGACTGTCTCGCACGACCGAACTGCGAACTGGGGCCGTCCAGTGGTTCGGTATCGCCACGTTCCTCGATCCAGCCACCGCGCAGATCGGGCAGGCCGGCCCGCAGGTCGATTTCCACATTGGGATCGGTATACGGACCGGAGGTGTCGTACAGATCGATACTCGGGTTCGCTTCCGCCCCAAAGGCCGCGGGCGTGTCCGACAGCGCCACGCGGCGCATGGGCACACGGATATCGGGCCGGCTGCCCGCCACATAGACCTTCTCCGAACGGGGAAAGGGCTTCACCGCTTCCGCGCCGAGGGCGTCGGTGCGGCTAATGAATTCCTCGGGGATCGCGCTCATCTTGTGCACCTCGGAGGCGGGTTTGCAGCCCATGGGCCGCCGTCGCGGGTTGACGATAGGGAGATAACGCACCATAAAGTAAGCATGGGGCCGTTTCAAGCGCGGAAAAATCGTGAAAATTCCACCAGGGAATCCCCCACGACCGGGTAATCGGCAATACACTATACCTATCTCTCAAACCGGAGCCTTTACGCAATGCCTATCAACGACAACAAGGTGGTGACCATCCACTACACCTTGAAGGACGAACACGGCGACCTGCTGGAAACCTCGGAAGGCGATGAGCCACTGGCCTATATCCATGGTATAGGCAACATTATCCCGGGTCTGGAGCTGGCCCTGTCCGGGCATGACGTTGGCGATCGCGTCGAGGTCACCATCAATCCCGAGGACGGCTATGGCGAGCGCGACGATGAGCGCGTGCAGGTCGTTCCCCGTGCGCAGTTCGAAAACATGGATGAGTTGGACGTGGGCATGCAGTTCCACGCCGAGACCGATCGGGGTGTGGAAATCGTCACCGTGGTCAAGGTTGATGGCGATGATGTGGTGGTGGATGGAAATCACCCCATGGCTGGCCAGACCCTCAATTTCGATGTCAGGGTGGTCGCTATCCGGGATGCCACGCCCGAGGAATTGGATCACGGTCACGTTCATGGGCCGGGTGGTCATGTACACTAGACTCTGAAGAACTACCGCCGCTGACGGAGGCTTTGATGGATACCAACTTTGCCAGTCCCGCCGTATCCGCCGCGTCTCAGGCCCAAACCGGGGCCGCTGTCGGCTTGTCCGTGCTCAAGAAGGCACTGGACGTGGAATCCCAGGGTGCTCTGGCGCTGATCCAGGCGATACCCGCCCCGGCCGCGGCGCCCGATCCTGCTTCGTCCGTGGGCCAGAACCTGGATACTTACGCCTGAGCGCCGCGCCGGCTTGCCGGCGCCTCACATTTTCAAGACATCATGCGGCTTGCATTCATCGGACTTGGCGTCATGGGTTACCCCATGGCCGGTCATCTGGCCCGTGCTGGCCATCATGTCACCGTTTTCAACCGCAACCGACGCAAGGCCGAAGACTGGCTGAATGATTTCCCCGGTTGCCTGGCCGAAACACCTGCGGAGGTGGCTGGAAACGCCGATGTGGTGTTTGCCTGTGTTGGCGACGACCCGGATATTCGCCAGGTCTGTCTGGGCAGTTCCGGGGCGTTTGACGCCATGCAGCCCGGTTCGGTGTTTGTGGACCACACCACCTGCTCCGCCCAAGTCGTAAGGGAACTGGCACTTGAGGCCGGCAAACGCCAACTGCAATTCCTCGACGCTCCGGTCTCCGGAGGTCAGCAGGGCGCCGAGAAGGGCGTACTTACGGTGATGGTCGGCGGTGAGCCGTCGGCCTTTGAGCGCGCCCGGCCGCTTATCCAAAGTTATGCACGGGCGGTCACCCACATGGGAGAAAGCGGCACCGGGCAACTGACCAAGATGGTCAA
>JAGRGI010000065.1 GCA_020445565.1 Chromatiales bacterium | reverse complement strand
TTTGCCGACGAGGCCATCATCGTCACCAACCCGGAAGTGTCTTCCGTACGCGATTCAGATCGCATTCTGGGCATACTGGCGAGCAAGTCCAAACGCGCCGAAGATGGCCGCGATCCTATCAAGGAGCATCTGCTGCTGACGCGTTATTCGCCGGGGCGGGTCATGGGGGGAGAGATGCTGAGTGTCGGCGATGTGCAGGAGATTTTGTCGATCCCCGTGCTGGGTGTGATCCCCGAATCCGAGGCGGTGTTGCAGGCATCCAATACCGGTCAGCCCGTGATCCTGGACCAGAACAGTGACGCCGGACAAGCCTATATGGATGCGGTCGGCAGGTTCCTGGGGCGCGATCTTCCCCATCGATTCCTGGATGTCAACAAAAAGGGCTTCTTCGGTCGCCTGTTCGGAGGGTAGAACCATGGGTTTATTCGACCTGTTCCGGGCATCGCGTAAGAATTGCACCGCCAGTGTCGCCAAGGAACGCTTGCAGATCATCGTCGCGCACGAACGTACCCAGAGAGATCGTCCGTCGTATCTGCCACTGATGGAAAAAGAGATCCTTGAGGTAATCCGCAAGTACGTGGCGGTCGATCAGGATGCGGTGACCATCAATTTCGACCGGGAAGACAACTGCGAAATTCTTGAACTCAATGTCGTGCTGCCAGACGGTGCCGAACAGCAATCCGCCAGTGCCTGATTGTTTGAGCTGAACGACAAGGAAACTTCCATGAAGCCTATGTTCGTGCGCAGCGCCGTTGCGCTGGTGGCCGGTCTGTTTGCCGCCCCCTACTGGGTGGGTGTTCAGGCGGAGCAACGCTTTCAAGACGGCGTTTCGCAATTGAACGCGAGCCTGGACACCGTCTCGGTGCGTACCAGCGAGTACCAAAGGGGCTGGTTTACCTCTAGCGTCGCCACTGAGATTGCTCCCAGGGCCGTCAAGGTCGCTGCCGACGGTGGCGAGTCAGCCAGCGGCGAGACGCTCACGCTGCGCCATGTCATCACCCATGGTCCGATTCCCATGAATTGGATCGATGGCGAATGGTTTCTGCCGCCGATCGTCGCCCATATTCGTACCCTGCTGGAGGGCGGCACGCAACTGCAGGCGGCGCTGTCTGCAAAACGCCCGGATGGCCCGCCCTTAACCATCCATAGCGAGGCGCGGATCGGCGGGTCCGAGGAGGTCTTGCGGTTATTCGGTAGTGAAGTCGCCTTGCAGGTGGATACCGAAATCCATTACGACGGTTCCGGTGACAGTCATGTACTGATTCCCGGCTTCCAGGAGCCGGTTGTAAAGGATGGAGAGACCGTGGAGTGGAAGGGCTTGGAGGGCAAGGTCCACTTCGAGTCGGGCCTGAAGAAGGGCAGTGTGGACGCGGAGGCGCCGTTACTGTCAGTGGTTGCGGATAACCACACCTCACGGCTGCAAGACCTGCGCCTGAAAGGGGAGTTCGAACTGGCCGACAGCGGGCTTTGGCTGGGCAGTTACGAGTTTTTCCTTGGCAGTTTGCAGGCGGCTGACGAGGAAACCGGCGGCCAGCCCCTGAACCTCAACGGCTTGGGTTTTTTGACCTCGGTGCTGCCCGCTGGTGACAACGTGGCGATTCGCAGCCGTTTTCAGTTCAAGGAGATCGAGATTCCTGCCGCGATGGCGCAGGCCTACGGCGGGCCTGAGAAGGTCGGTGCGGCAGTGGATCTGACCTTGAGCGGTCTGGATGTGCCTGCCCTGTTGAACCTGCAGAAGATCAGCGAGGCCAGTGCCGGGGCAGAGCCGGAGATGGCCGCGGCGCAGTTCATACAGGCGTTTCAGCAACTGCTGGTGGCCAGTCTGGCTCACTCGCCGGAGGTGGACATTCCTGAACTGTACCTGGCACTGCCGGATGGCAAGCTGGAGGCCAATGCCTGGGCAAGGCTCGATGGCGGGCAGCCTATGGATATGTCGAGTCCGACCGGGATGCTGTCCGCTCTGACGGTAAATCTCGAAGCCAAAGCCCCGATAGAGACAGTTCGTGCCATCGTCGCCACCCAACGTCGTCCGGCCATAGAACAGGCCAGGGCGCAGGGTATCATCGACCTCAAGGACGACGAGGTGGAATCCTTCCTGAAGCAGGATGTGGCCTTGCGCATCAAGGAGTTCATAGACCGGGGCTGGGTGGTGCTGAACGCAGGTGTGTTGAGTACCCGGCTGCAACTGGACAAGGGAAACATCCTGGTTAACGGCAAGCCCGCCAATCTGGGCAGCCTCATGCCCTGAGCGCTACCGGCGGTAGATGTGGTTCGCCTTGTGAACCGCATTACACCGGTAGTGGTGAAGGGGCGTGGGAACGATGGAGTGAACTCAGCGGTGTGACTGTCAATTGTCCCCGCAGCCGGCAATATTGCCGTCCAGCGACTATTCTTACTCGATAATCCAATAAGCAGAATCGGCGTCCAAATCCGGTGCTTGGGGGTAACCCCTGGCCCGGATTGCTGTAAGTCATCGGTGATTCGACAGGCAAGGCAGCTTTCGATCCGACGCTATCAGCCGGTCGCCACGCACGTTCCGACTCACGGAACGGTACCCTGGAGGATGTTGGCATGTATCGAGCCCTGCGCCTGGAGCCGGAGAAGTGCACCGGCTGTCTGCAATGTGAGATGGCCTGTTCCTACGAAAACGAGGGCGTTTTCGTGCCGGCCAAGTCACGCATCAAGGTCTTCACCTTTCATCACGAGGGCCGCTTCGCGCCCTATACCTGCACCCAATGCGACGAGGCCTGGTGTATGCACGCCTGCCCGGTGGAGGCCATCGTCCTGGACGAGGCCACCGGCGCGAAGCTGGTACACGAGGAGACCTGTGTGGGCTGCAAGGTATGCACCATAGCCTGTCCCTTCGGAACGGTGAACTACAACCGCGATAGCGGCAAGGTGGTGAAGTGCGATCTCTGCGGCGGCGACCCCTGGTGCGCCAAGGCGTGTCCCACGGGCGCCATCACCTTCGTGGAGGAAGACGCTGCCGGTATGGACCGTATGCGGGCCTGGGCGCAGCAGGGTATCGTCGGTCTGGCCAGCGGGGCCAAGACCAATGCGCCCCGCGACAAGGGCGAGACGCTGCCGACCTATCTGGAAGCCTGAGGAGGGTAGTCACATGGCATGGGCAAGAAAACTGCTGCGGGTGAACCTGACCGACGGCACTGTTTCAAGCGAACCCCTGAACATGGCATGGGCCGATCAGTATCTCGGCCAGCGCGGCCTGGCTTCCAAGTATCTGGTCGAGGAGATCGATCCCCGCTGTGACGCCTTGGGGTCGGACAACAAGCTCATCATGGCCACCGGGCCGCTCACCGGTACCATGGCCTCCACCGGCGGCCGCTACTCGGTGATCACCAAAAGCCCCCTCACCGGGACCATTGCCTGCTCCAATTCCGGCGGATTCATCGGTGCGGAACTCAAGGCTGCCGGCTGGGACATGATCATCTTCGAGGGCCGCTCGCCGAAACCGGTCTACCTCTATGTGGAAAATGACCAGGCGCAACTGCTGCCGGCGAACGATCTCTGGGGCCAGTCGGTGTGGGAGACCGACCGGCTGTTGCACAGCAAGCACCAGGACCCGGCTTTGCGCATCGCCTGCGTGGGGCGGGCGGCAGAGCAGGGCGCGCTGATCTGCGGTGTCATCAACGATCTGCATCGCGCTGCCGGCCGCTCCGGTGTGGGAACCGTGATGGCCAGTAAACACCTGAAGGCTGTCGCTGTCCGCGGTACCAAGGGTGTCGGCAATCTCAAGGACCCGATCCGCTTTCTCAAGGAAACCGAGTACCGCAAACGCGTGTTGCAGCAAAATGCCGTCACCGGCCAGGGCCTGCCAACCTACGGCACGCAGGTGTTGATGAACGTGATCAACGAGATGGGCGCCCTGCCCACGCGCAATATGCGCGAGGTGAAGTTCGAGGGTGCCGGCAACATCTCCGGGGAGGCCATGCATGAGAATCGCCCCGGTGACGGTCGCCCGAATCTCACTACCAATGCTGCCTGTTTCGGTTGCACCATCGCCTGCGGGCGTATATCCACCGTTGACCAGGGACATTTTTCGGTCAAGAACAAACCCAAGTACTGGGGCAGTTCCGGCGGCTTGGAATACGAGGCCGCCTGGGCCTTGGGTACCGATACCGGTGTCGACGATCTGGACGCCATCACCTATGTGAATTTCCTCTGCAACGAAGACGGGCTGGACCCGATCTCCTTCGGTGCCACCGTTGCCGCCGCCATGGAGCTGTTCAAGGACGGCGTGATCACCACTGAGCAGACCGGTGGAATCGACCTGCAATTCGGCGGTGCACAGGCACTGGTGACCATGGCGGAACTGACCTGCCGGGGCGAGGGTTTTGGCCGCGATCTGGGCCTGGGTTCGCGCAAGCTATGTGAGAAATACGGCCGGCCGGAGCTGTCCATGACGGTCAAAGGTCAGGAATTCCCGGCCTACGATCCCCGTGGTATCCAGGGCATGGGCCTGACCTACGCCACCTCAAACCGCGGCGCCTGCCATCTGCGCAGCTACACCGTGGCGTCCGAGGTCCTCGGCATTCCCGTGAAGACCGATCCGCTGGTTACCGAGGGCAAGGCAGAGCTGGTGAAGGCATTTCAGGATGCCACCGCGGCGGTCGATTCCAGCGGTTTGTGTGTGTTCACCACCTTCGGCTGGAGCATGGAAGACATCGCGCCCCAGATCGATGCCGCCTGCGAGGGTGATTGGAGCGTGGACAAACTGTTGGAGGTCGGCGAACGGGTCTGGAACCTGGAGAGGGACTTCAATCTGCGTGCCGGTCTCAGTGCCGCCGACGATACCCTGCCCAAGCGTTTGCTCACCGAGCCGGCCAACACCGGCCCGGCCCAGGGGCGTGTGGCGGATCTTGGAAAGATGCTGCCGGAATACTACCAACTGCGTGGCTGGACGGCGGACGGGGAACTCACCCAGGACACCCGTACCCGTTTGGGGCTGTAGGGGGGAGACATGCATCACGTCATCATCGGTGCCGGCCCGGCCGGCGTGGTCGCCGCAGAAACCCTGCGTAAAATAGATCCGGGCTGCCGTGTCACCCTGGTTGGCGACGAGCCCGAACCGCCGTACTCGCGTATGGCGATACCCTACCTGCTGGTGGGCAATATCGCCGAGCCGGGCAGCTATCTTCGCAAGACCACGGATCACTACGCCCGCAAGGAGATCGGCGTGCTCCAGGATCGGGTTGTCTCCGTGGATACCCAAAGCAAGGTGCTCACCTTGGAAAAGGGTCGCACGCTATCCTATGACAAACTCCTGTTGGCCTGCGGATCGACACCGGTCCGGCCGCCCATTGCCGGTATCGATCTGCCCGGTGTGGTCAACTGCTGGACCCTGGACGATGCGCGCGCCATTATCGAGCGAGCGAAAGCAGGCAGCGACGTGGTGCTCGTTGGCGCGGGCTTCATCGGCTGCATCATCCTGGAAGCCCTGGCCGAGCGCGGCGTGAATCTGACCGTGCTGGAAATGGGTGATCGCATGGTGCCGCGCATGATGAATCACGCCGCCGGCGACATGCTCAAGCGCTGGTGCGAATCCAAGGGCGTGACGGTACACACCGACACCAGGGTGGAGCGAATCGACGACCAGGGCGGACGTCTGGTGGTGAGTGCCAGCGGAGGCAGGACGCTGCCTTGCGATCTGGTCATCAGCGCTGCGGGGGTTAAACCCAACACTGATTTTCTGGCCGGCTCCGGCATACAGATCGACCAGGGTGTGTTGGTGGACGACTATCTGCGCACCAACCTGGAGGACATCTATGCCGCTGGCGATGTTGCCCAGGGGCGGGATTTTTCAACCGGCCAGTTCAGCGTTCAGGCGATCCAGCCAACGGCGGCGGACCATGCGCGGGTCGCAGCCGTCAATATGGCGGGCGGTAGCCTTCGCCACATCGGCAGTATCAATATGAACGTCCTGGCGACCCTGGGACTGATCTCCACCTCGTTCGGCCTCTGGGACGGGGTGGGCGGTGGCGACAGTGTGGAACTGTCCGATTCAAAGAATTTCCGCTACATCCAGTTGCAGTTCGACGGCGAGCGTCTGGTCGGTGCCACCACCTTGGGTATGACCGACCATGTCGGCGTGTTGCGTGGGCTGATTCAGACCCGGGTGGAACTGGGGGTGTGGAAAGAGAAGCTGCGCAAAGACCCCATGCGTCTGATGGAAGCCTATCTGGCTACGGTGCAGCCCATCGGCTACAACGCCCGGGTCGCATGACGCCAATCAAACTGAAGCTGTTTTCCACCCTCGGCGCTCATCTCCCCCCCGGCGCGGTTCGCAATTGCGCCGAGGTGGAGGTGGCCTCCGAAGCGACGCCTCATGACGTCATTGTCCAATACCACCTCCCGGAAGAGAGCGTCCATCTGGTCCTGATCAATGGTGTGTACGTCGCACCGGCAGATCGCTCCACACGGCGATTGCAGGCCGGCGACGAACTGGCCATGTGGCCACCCGTTGCCGGTGGGTGAATCCGTTGAGCAGGAGATGACGATCAGCCGTGCCGAATTTCTGCGGCTGTTACCCTGCGCCGCCGTTGGCTACCGATTGGAAGAGAATGCCAGCGGGATTCGCCTGGTGGCCGAAGACGGCGCGATTGTGATTCGGCTCGCCACTCTGGACGATCTGCGAATCGGTTCCCTGAGCCTGCCGAGGATGCGGATCGCTATTCATTTTGAGAACATTGCCGCGCCCAGCCGGACGGCCTTCCTCCAGCGCTTCGATCGCTCGTTCCAACGCGGCGGGGGATGACTCCTTAAGAGGAAATAGGCCGATGTAGGTGAGCCGCCAACTGCGGGGACGGTTACGGTACCTGACATTTTTCCAGTGCATCATGCCTGCCGGCAAAGACGGGCAAGCTGTCGTGAAGCGAAACACAGGCCGATGGCTCGACCGTGAATTCAGCGAGGCGGAGAGGGTATCCAGCAGCCTGTTTTTTTCATGTCGTAAAAAAATGCCGCCAAACTGTCAGCAAATTTTACACGCGCCAATGCCCGGATGCGTTTGGCGCACACTGCGGTGCCGGTCTCACTTACAGGCGTTTTCCCTGCGATTGTAGACAAGGCCGGATTGGCGGCTCGGATACGCAGAGCCGGTGCATTGGACCGACTCGGTCTGTGATCAACAAAATTATTCGGGTATTCCCTTATATTTGTCAGGATAATTTACAGGGCTTGATCCAGAAGCACCCGTCCTTCCCGCTTGTTTGTCTCAAGCAGATGAATAAAAAGGGATAAACAAGTTTGTGCACTGTAGTTGCAACGGTCGTGGAGGTGCTCCGTCGACGCGCCAGGCAGGCGTGCCGACTCGGCGGACAGTTGTGGTCGCGATTCGGCTGGCCGTCACATCCGCCAGTCTGCAATTTTGACGCGGCCGTTGGCCGAAGCACGGTTTGGATTGAAGTTTGCCCTTCTGCTCTTGGCTCGGGGAAATGCGCGGAGGTTTCAGTCGAAACAGTAGCGCTTTCCCGGGGTTCGGCTTTGTCAATCAGGCTGAGGGCTTAGATTCGAAAATCATCTGCGACATCATTTTGGAGGAAATCCAAATGCAGTTCACTGGATTCCATCGCCCTGCCGTGGTCGCGGCAGCCCTGTCCCTCACATGCATTCCCGCCGTTGGCCACTCGGCCGTTCTTGGGGCGGAGACCATCACCTTCGACGGCCTCATATCGGGGGTACCCTTTTTCAACTACGATTCCAACGACCCCGATAGCATCACCGACGTGGTGTTCAGTACCGTGGATCCCTTCGGTTTCAATACCGCAGGTCCGGGGCCGGACCAGCTCTATATCAATGAACCCGGCCTGGAAGGGAGCACGCTCATCAACCCGGATCTGCGCGTCGATTTTCTGCAAGGCGCCACGGGTCAGATTCAATTCGGGTTTGCCTTGATCGATGAGGGGTCCGCGACCTTCACCGCCTTCAACGCCGCCAATGTGCCGATTGGCATGCAGACGATCGATGGCGCCTATTTTGCCCTGCCGGGAGGGGGCACCTCGTCGTTCCCGGAAAACGAATTGGTCGTTCCCTTGGCCGGCACGGCCACCTATGGCCTGTTCGATTTTGATTTGTCCTTTTCCGAGGGCGGTCGATTCATCATCGACAACTTCTCTTTCACGCCTGCCGGGGAAGACATCATCGGCGGTTTCCAGGGGGCTCTGCCGGATGATCCGATCCTGCCGGGGGAGATTGTGGAAGGTCCCAATGGCGTGCCTGAGTTTAATTTCGATTTCCCGATCGATGAGAACGGGATAGGGGGCATTTTCCCCATCTTCGTGGACCCGGTGGTCGCGGTGGGCTACGACTACGATTTCACCGGCGGACCCAACGCGGCCAGTGTCATCATTCCGGGCGCATTGCCCAATGGCGATACCGAGTTTGATCTGCTTGTGCCGGGTTTCGGGACCTTTACCCTGACCGCCGGAGTGAGTTTTGACTTCACCGCGTTGGATCCTCTGGGCATCGCCGAGTTCTCCATCTCGGGTATCGATACCTCCGAGCTGCTGGATCCCACCGATCCCACGGCCTTTGTCACCGGCCTGACCTATGTTGCCGGCGGTGTCTCCAATCTGACGATGACCCCGATCACCACCTTCGTTCCCTCGGCCGGTGTACCGGTTCCATCCATTCTTTCGCTGATGGTGTTCGGGTTGTTTGGGTTGCGAGGGCGGTTGGCTGCGGTCACTCGCTAGGTGGATGTTGCGTGGCTGGTTTGAACCAAGACCGATCAAGCCACGCACTACGCCAAGGCAGGTTGGGGTGCTCAACCCAATGCCATCAAGTTTAGCGTTTACGTTCCGGGGTACCCCGGAACGCCTTCAGGCTCAGTGGGAATAGCTTAACTTAGTGGCATTGGTGTCCAACCCCGACCTTGCCTTACGGGCTCGCCGCAGGAATCAGGCGGCGTACCTGATAGTTTCCGCTATTGCTTATTTCCCTACTGGTTGCGAGACGCGGCGGTGTTTGCTTGTGTCTTCCTGCGCAGCCAAACCTGCCAGCTACCCAACAGTCCGAGAACAACCGCCAGCGCGATCAAGGGCCGTGGCGAGCCGGTGGGCACGGCGACCGGCAGTGCCGCAGGGCCTACCGGGTCGACGATACGGCCATCCACGGCCGTGCTGTCGCCCAGGGCACCGTCGTTAAGGGTGAATCGAATCGTTTGGTTGATCACGTCCAGGTTTGCGCCAGGAATTTCGTACCAACGGGAAGGGCCGCCAAAGTCCGGAGCGATGGGGCCGAATTTGCGGACGCGCATGTCGGATTCCAAGGTTCCGGCCGAGAAGAACAGGGTGACCTGTGCCGTGGCGCAGCCCAGTTCAAAACTGGCAAGACCGGCCGGATAGCTGGCGACGATCGGTGCTCCCAAGGATTCGGCGCTCACCATGGCAAAGTTCAGGATGGAACCGCAAGCCTCGTCCACCGCCAGGGTCACCGCCTCGCCGGTGATCGGGCTGATCAGACTGGCCACATTGGCCTGAAGCGCATCGGCGATTCCGTCTCCGTTGCCATCGCCGACGGCCTCTTCATCTGCTGTCGAAACCCCGTCCACGTCCGGGTCGGGCTCATCCAGATTGGCGGGGGTGAGATCACGGGGCTCTCCGGCCAGTTCAACCTTGAGGATGTCGCCTTCGTCGGGAAAACTGTAGGTCGGGCCCGAGAATACTGCGCTTACGGTGGCATGGCTGGTGTAGTTTTGCGGCGTGGCGTTCGCCGGGACGTTGAGGGCAACGGTAAAGTCGCAGATTTCTCCCGCCGCCAGGCTGCCGTTTTGCAAGCTCACTTGCACCGAATTGGTACCGGTGGAAACCGACCCGGGGCCACAGCCGATGGCGGCAGGCAGTTGCAGGCTGAGGCCCGAGAGCACCGAACTCAGGCTGTGGGTCAGTTGAATATTGCTGGCCGTTTCGCTGGGGCTGAGGTTCTCCAAGGTGTAACGCAGGTTCACGGTGCCGCCCGGTTCCACCGGATCGTCGAGGAATTCCTGCGACACGCGCAAACCGCCCACCGTGAGTTCACTTGAGGCCGCTGGCCCGATGGTTGTCACGCCTCTGGCGGTAGCGCTCACTTCGGAAGTCCACAAATTGTACCGACCGCTGGTTGCGGTAGAGGGAACCGCGAGCTCCAGGCTGAACGTACAGCTCGTCGCGGGATTCAGTGAGCCGTTGGTGAAACTCGGGTTTCCCGTGCCCGAGATTTGCGAACCGGTGCCGCATGGGTTCGTCAGGGGAAGTCCCGTTGCGGCCAGTCCCGGCAGCGCGAAATCCAGGCCCAATGTGAAGGCGAGATCGGTGAAGGCATCATATTCATCGGCGTCTATCTGTCCTTCGGTGCCGTTGGACAGGGTGACGTTCAACGTGAGGTTGGCGCCGGGAATGGCAACCGCATCGGTGAGCTCGGTGGTGATCTTGGGGGGGGCGACCACGAGAAAATCGTCTTCAACGATCTGGGCGGTCACGGACAGGCCCATCAGATCGCCAGAGGCGGATGTGGTGGTGCTGCCGTAACGTCCGTTGGCGACGCCAGCCGTGATGGGGATTTCCACGTCGAAGCTGCAAGAATCCCCGGCGGCCAGGGTCAGCCCGGTTGCCAGAATCTGGAAGGAATCGAAGCCGCCGACGCTGAAGCTTCCGGTGCCGTTGCAGGCGCCGTTGGTCGGTATCTGCAAAAGGCCGTTGACGATGTCTCCATACTGATCGGTCAGGCTGAAGTTGTTCAGGGCTTCAGTGGCGCTGGTGTTCTGCAGGGTGTAGCTCAATGTAATCGTCTGGCCGCTGCCGATGACCGCATCGGAGAAGGTCTTGGTCAACAAGGGGCGGGCCAGCACTTTCAGCGTGTCGCTGCCCATGGGACTGTTGATGGTGGCGGCACCCAGTTGCCCGGTCAGGTTGCTTGGGATCGTGACAGTCAGGCCGTTACCGGCATCGCTGGGCACCTGCAAGGCAATGGCGATTTCGCAGGATGAACCGGGGGCCAGGGAGCCGCCACTCAGGCTGACCGAGCCGGTGCCGGATAGGGCTGAGGCAGGACCGCAAACACCTGAGGCCGGCATGCCGGTGGCTTCCAACCCGGCAAGCGCGCCGTCCAGGTTCAGGGTAAATTGCAGATTGGTGGCTGTTTCGCTGCGAGAGGTGTTGACCAGTTTCACTATCAGGTTGGTGCTCGCGCCGGGGCGCACGGGATTGGGCTGGAAGCGCTGGATGGCATCCACGACATCGGCGCTTACGTCGAGATCGGCCACTGCAAAGCTGGTCGTACTGGTGAAAGCGAAGGTACTGATCGATGAGGCATGGGCGAAATTGCCGACGCTTTGAGCGAACACGTCCAACCTGATCGTACAGACTTGGCCTGCCGCGACGCTGATGGTGGAGGCGCTGATCGTTCGGGCTCCGGGCTCCGCGGAGAGCGACGTCGTTGGCGCGGTGACGCAATTGCTCGCGACCAGGTTGGAGGGTTCCGCAACGACGAGTCCCAGCGGTAGGGTGTCCAACAGAGAAATCTGATAGCTGTTGGAGACCAGACTTGCGTCGATCGTATAGCTGAGCTGCGTCCGTTGGCCCCAATCGGCATCGGTAGGGCTATACATCTTGGCGACGCCGGGACGATTCGTGTCAACGATCAGTGTGGCGCTGGAGCTGCCCTCGTTCCCTTCGCTGCTGGTGAAATCGCCGCTGGTGTTGACGTGGGAACCGGCAATGGCAGAGACGACATACACGGAAACCTCGCAACTCTGTCCTGCCGGGAGGCGGCCGTTGGTGAAAGCGATCGATCCGCCGCCACCGGTGGCGTTCACCACACCGCCGCATGTACTGCTGGCCAGCGGTGATGCCGCGATTGTCACGTCCGCCGGGAGCATGTTATCGAAACGCATGTCGGTGAGTGGATTGCCGGTGCCATTGCTGATGGAAAAGCGCAACAGGGCGGCGGAGCCTGGGCCGATAGTGGACGGCTCGAACGATTGCGTAAAACTTGCCAGGGCCGCGGGGGGACTCAGGGCAAATCCGAGCAACACAAGGATGAGCCACCGGCAGGTCAGCGGCCGGCGCCCGGTATCGGGTTCGGTAGCCATTGCGATCAACGTCCCTGTCTGGTTTGCAGGTGGGCTTGCAGTGCGTCGATCTGGCGTTGTTGGGCCAGGGTATGCAGGGTCAGCTCTTCGACCTTTTTCAGTAGCAGCAACTGCATCTGCGTCATGTTCAACCCGTTGCGTTCGATTTGAGCCGCCGGGGGTACTTCAGGGAGGTGGCCGTGCGTCTCTATGAAGGAGCGCACCTGGGGCAATGGCATCAGGGCGTAGCCGTCCCGAAAGACATAGTCGGGGACCGTGCCCGGCGCGATGCTGGAGGCACTGACCGAGCCGCTTAGATTCAGGTTGCCATTGCTATCCAGGCGCAGGCGCAATTCACCGTTGTAGGCGATGCTCAACCCGTCCTCGTTGGCCTGGATGTCCCAACTTACGTTTGGGAAACCGCCGGAGCCGGTCTGCTCTATGCGAATCGCAGGGGAGTTCTCGCTCGTCAGATGCAGCCTTTTTTGTGGATCCTGGGTGCCCAGCCCCACATGGCCGTTGTCGTTCACGTACAGGCTGTAGCTCGGCGCGCCGTCCTCCAGGGTGAACAGTTCCCGGTCCGTATCGACATTTTCAACCGAGAATCGGTTGCGTCCGCCATTGTTGGAATCGTTTGCCACCAATTCCCAATCCACACTTGGGAAACTCCCGGTGTTGCTGGTGTCCACGAAACGCAGGCGGGTGTTGTTTTCCTTCAGGCGCAGGGTCTCGAAGCTGAAGTTTTCGCCCAGTACGCAGTCCTGGCCTACACACTCGCTGCCTCTGACAATCAGATCATCGTTGATCTGATTGTCAGCCCAGGAAGCCTGCGGAAGAGCGAGCAGAAGTACGCAAACCGACAGCGATTTTTTCATGATGATTACCTTGGGCAACAAAACAAAAGACCCGGAACTGGCGAATCGACGGGCAGGGAACCGGCTCGATCTCAAGATTCGAATAGCGGATTCATCGAATTTGCAAGCCAGTCTAGTCAGGAATTGGCTTTTTTCAATGGATATAGTGGGTTGCTGTGGCGCAGAACCCGATAAGCCGTTGGTAAGGGTAGCGGCAGAGGCGGGTGATTCTTTACGATCGGCTGGCGGGCAACAGAACTGGCGCTGGTCTGCCTGTTAATTCCAGGCCGTTCAGTTTCCGATCTTGCAGGAAGGTCCGCCCTCACGGGCATCGTAGATGGACATGATCGCTTTCAGTTCAGTGAGTATCGCGTCGCGATCATGACAGGTCATGCCGGTCAGTTCCCTGGCATCCTGGCCTTGTTCCAGCAAATCGATGATGCGATAGACCTGTGCGCAGCCCATATCGCAGATGCGTTCCACGCAGGCTTCGATATGATCGATAAGTGCGTGATCGTGGGGAATGCTCATACGCCGAACCAGAACGCCAGGTCCTTGGCGAGAAACTCGTCGTAGGGAATATAGTGTGAGCCGTCGCAGGAGAAGTTGAGCGATACCATGCCGTTGACCAGGTTCAAGGATCCTGCCCTCAGGTAGATGGTGTCGTCGGCAAAGCGCAGCTCGCGCATGATCGAAAAGATCGGTCCGATTTTGTCTATTGGCACGATCGCCTTGTCAAAATATTCCCGGTAGGGATAAGCGAAACAGATGTCCGGGTCGGTCAGGCTCTCGAAATCCAGAATGCGATAGCTGTAAGGGTCATCCACCAACCAGATGGTGGCGCGGCTGCTCGAAAAGTGCAGTTTGCCGTGGAAAACGCCGTGGCAGCACATCAGTTCCACCAACAGGGCGATGACCTCGTCGATGCGCTTGTCGAGAGGGCTGTCCACCCGGCACTGGTTGAACACATTGGCTCGAATCGACGGGTCACCCTTGATCTGAGTCCAGCGCTTTTCGGCCTGGTGGAGTTGCTCCGCGTGTGGAAGTTCGCGGATGTCGTAGTCAATGCCCAGAAACCCCGCCAGTTCCCCATTGCGGTGACGAATCACCTGAACCGCCGTCAGCGAGGGACGGCGCTTGTTGCGGCTGATGTAAGCCTCGGAAAGACGAAAGTCCAGCCCATCCTTACCCATGCCCAGCATATAGGGCCGTTCCGAGCGGTCGCGGCCGAACTGGTCGTCCATTTCGCCATCCGCCGTAATGTTGGAACTGATCTGTCTGCCGTCGGCGTCAAGCGCGTAGAGGTATTTGCTGTAGGGAAGCTCCTCGCGGCCCTGGCGCAGGACGCGCTCCAGACTATGGCGGTCACCCATCACCGGCAGACAGCGCATGGCGAGCTTTTCGGTCTGTGGGCGCAGGTTCTCGCCCAGGGCCTGGCGCTGTTGGCGGATTTCCGATTCGAGTTGCGGGTCCATGTCAGCCTTGGTCGTAAACGGCGCAGGGGCCTTGGTATTGATCGGGGACGTTGTCCGGGCAACGACCGCAGAGTTCGTTACCGGGCACCGCAAAGTCGATCTTGCGCGGATAGGGCAGGTCCAGGCCGTTCATGATCTTAACGAACGCCTCCTTGGACATACCTCCGCCCAGGCGGGGGTTGCGAATCTTTTCCTGGCCTACGGTGGTGAGCCGCCGGCCCTCATAGTCGTGAGCCGGGTACACCAGGGTGTCATCGGGCAAGGAAAACAGCTTGTTGTGAATGCTGTTGTAGAGGGTTTCGGCATTTCCGGACTGAAAGTCCGTGCGCCCGCATGCCTCGATCAACAGGGCGTCGCCGGTGAAGCTCATCTGCATGACCGGCGTATCGACCAGATAGGCGTGATGGTGAGCGGTATGGCCGGGTGTAAACAGCGGGTGTATGGAGACACTGCCGAACTGAAAGGCTTCGCCCTCGCGAACGCCAATGTCCGCGCAGGGCAAATCATCCATGGCAGGGTAAGCGATCCTGCTGCCGAGCAATTGCTTCAGACGCAAGGCACCGGTGAGGTGGTCGGCATGGACATGGGTTTCCAGTGTGGCGTAAAGGCTGAGATTCATGGCCCGGAGCAGCTGAATATCCCGTTCGACGGTTTCCAGCACCGGGTCGATGAGAATGGCCTGACTGGTCTGGGGGCAGGCCAGCAAGTAGGTGTAGGTGCTGGAATCGGACTCGAAGAGTTGGCGAAAAATCATGAGGGGTACTTGTCGCTCGTGGGTGTTGTGATCGGTGGCTCATGCTGGGGTGAGCCGTTAGGCGTAGTGTAAACCAAGCGTCCGGGTTCGGTGTCCGCTGGCGTGACTCGGCCCTCAAGCGGGTTCCCGCCTGTTTTCACTGGGCATTGATTCGCAGCCGGCAAGTGTTGCAGCAAAGGACGCGACGGGACTGCCCGGAGTCGTATATGCTAGTCCGATTGTAGCTGGTCGGTTGTCACGCAAGGCTAGCGAAACAGGGGACGTCGGCACCAGGGGCGGTCGAATCAGGCCGTGTGGTGGTGTCCACTTGCCTCCTCACGCAAGGCTTGGTTTTTCATGCGGCTTTGGCATCAACGCAACAGTTACGCCCGATTCTGACCCTGGTCCGAGGATTGTCGCGATGTTCGATTTCGTCTTTTTCAATGCCACCCTGGAAAAACGTTTCGTCTCACGGCTGGCCGGTATGGGCATCAAGCGGCCGGTGCGACTTTGCGAGGACGATGTGTGGACGGTTCGATTGGTCGACGAACTGGACGACCTGCACATGGAGGAGTTGGAAACCTATTACGACGAATTGCTCTCCGAGCAGGAACGCATTACCGACGCAGAAGACGCGGACATGATGCACCGCGTCGGGGTGCAGTTCACCCGCGCCAATGGTGAGATCGGCATGGTCCGATTGGACCCTGATCTGGTCAACCGGATTGGTGAGTGCCTTTCTCTGTCGGAGTTGCAGGTTCTGGTGCAGCAGGTGGCCGATGCGGTGATCGACCCGGAGTACCGGCGCTTGTGTCAACCGTGAGAGAGTCGGGCGGAGCCTGACAGAGGCCCCGCCCGCAACCGGCTTAGGCGGCCTCACCGGTGCCGTAAGCTGCTTTTACCCGCCGTGCCTCGCGTGCCTCGTCATCCGAGTAGCCCGCGCCGGACCACAACATCTCGTAGGCAATCTCTTCGTTGCCGTTTTCGCACAGCTCCAGGACCTCGCGGAACAAGGGTTGGAAGGTATCACTGCGGTGCGAACGCTCGTGATCCTCGAAGCTCTTCCAGAAGGTGACGATCAGCGCCTCGCGTTCCTTCAGCGGGCTTTCCACGGCTTGGCCGATGGTGCTGCCCTCGTTGGAGATATCCCCTCGGTTGAGCGCCACGAAGCCGCCGATAAAGCCGGTGTCGGAATGGTAAGTCTTCACGTTTTCACACAAGAGCGCGACACGTTCTTGCAGATCGTCCACGCTGTAGCCGGGTTTGAGTATCACTCGATTGACGGTGACCACGCCGTTCAGGGGGAAGTTCGGAATCAGGCCGGACATTGTCCACCTCCAAATATCAGTAAATATGCAGTTACTAATAGTTGACTAAAATAGTCAGGAATAGTTCCGGAACGCTTGCCGTCAGCGTTGCGCGTCGATAAATTCAGGTTTTGAACCACAGCGAGAGGAAAGATCATGGATTCCGTATCCGAGGACAAGCTGCGCAACAGTGTCCGCGACACCTATGCAAGAGTGGCCGAATCCGCCGCCACCGGTTGTGGCTGTGCGCCGGGCGCCTGTAGCGGCAGCCCGGTGGAGGTGACCGCTTCGATTCGTTCCTTGGCACTGGGCTATTCCGAAGAAGAAATGGCCGTGGTGCCGGAGGGGGCCAATCTCGGATTGGGTTGCGGAAATCCCCAGGCCATTGCCTCGCTACGTCCGGGGGAGACCGTGCTGGACCTGGGCAGCGGTGCCGGATTCGACTGTTTCCTGGCGGCCCGCGCGGTAGGGAAGTCCGGCAGGGTGATTGGTGTCGACATGACCCCTGAGATGATCAGCAAGGCACGCGGCAATGCCGCCGAAGGGGGCTACACGCAAGTGGAATTTCGTCTGGGTGAGATCGAGCATCTGCCCGTGGCGGACGATACCGCAGACGTGATCCTCTCCAACTGTGTCATCAATCTTTCGCCCGACAAGGCTCAGGTGTTCGCGGAGGCTTTTCGGGTGCTGCGTCCCGGTGGCCGCCTGGCAATATCGGATATCGTCGCCAGCGCTGAGTTACCGGAGGACATTCGCAGCGACTTGGCCCTGTACTCCGGCTGTATGGCCGGTGCCTCGCTGATCGGTGAGTTGGAGCGAAGCCTGACGAAGGTCGGTTTCACAGAGGTTGCTATCCGCCCCAAGGACGAGAGCCGCGAGTTCATTCGCGACTGGGCACCGGGTCGCAAGGTGGAGGATTATGTCGTTTCCGCGACCATCGAGGCACGTAAACCTACCGCCTGATTCGCGTAATCCTTGAGCGTCCGCAAACGTTGTCGCGGACGCCTCGGGCTAGAATGGCCGCTCATCCCCTCCGTTCGAGGACCAAGACGATGACGGCAAGACTGGTCATGGATCCTAATCCGTCGGTGATGCATGCCGGCGAGACCGTTGGAAAGGCGGTAAAGATCATCATGGAACACCGCTACCGGAATCTCCCGGTAGTGGACGAGAACGGACATTATCTCGGTGTCTTCGGTATCAACACCTTATTGCGTCTGGTGTTGCCGCCGGCGGTGGTGGTGGAGAAGGGCCTGACCACGGCGCCCTTTGTCACCGACACTCTCGCCGACCTGCGTCATCGCCTGGCTTCGGTGGAAGAAGTGTCGATCCTCGATTTCATCAATGACGACGCCACGGTGGTTTATCCCGACACACCTTTGGTGGAAACCCTGCTCGTGCTGTATCGAACCCGCACCAGTGTGCCGGTGGTGGAAGGGGAGGCGCGCCGCTTGGTTGGGATGATTTCCTACTGGGATGTCGGCGCCCATATCTTGGAGCAGGAGGTCTGATATGCATGGGCAAGGCGAGGCGCACGCGGCGCAGGTGATTTTTGGTTGGGACCCCTTGTGGTTCGCGGGCATTCTGTTCGTCATCACCTACGCGCTCATCATGAGCGAGAAGATCAACCGTGCCATCGTTGCCACCAGCGCGGCGGCAATCATGGTTCTGGCAGGGGTGATCACGGAACAGAAGGCGGTCCATGGGGTGGATTTCAACACCATCGGCCTGCTCACTGGAATGATGATCATCGTTGCCATCACCCGGCGCAGCGGGGTGTTTCAGTATCTGGCGGTGTGGGCGGCAAAAAAAGTGGATGCCCGGCCCTGGGGCATATTGGTAATGCTGGTGGTGGTGACGGCCCTGCTATCCGCTCTGCTCGACAATGTCACCACCGTGCTGCTGATCGCTCCGGTCACACTGCTGATCACGGAGGCACTTGGGGTCAAGGCCTATCCCTACCTGTTTGCCGAGATTCTTGCTTCCAATATCGGCGGTTCGGCCACTCTGATCGGTGATCCGCCCAATATCATGATCGGGTCAGCGGTGGGCCTGAGTTTCAATGATTTCATCGTCCATCTGGCCCCGGCTGCCGTTATTGTGATGCTGGCAACCATGGTGCCGATCTACCTGATCTGGGGAAGGCATCTCAAGGCCAGTGACGAGAGCCGTCAGCGTGTCATGAACTACAAGGAACGCGATGCCATCAGCGATCCGGTTCTGCTGGTCAAGTCCCTGTCCGTGTTGGCGCTGGTCATCCTCGGCTTTGCCCTGGCCCACTTCATCGGCAAGCAGCCCTCCACAATCGCGCTGAGCGGTGCCGCCCTGTTGCTTTTGCTGGACAATCTGGGCCGCAAGTCAAGTAAGCAGACTGAGCAGGTTCATGCCACCTTCTGCGAGGTGGAGTGGGTGACCATCTTTTTCTTCATTGGCTTGTTCGTGGTCGTTCATGGCCTGGAAAGCACCGGTTTGTTGACGATGCTGGCCGAGGAGATTCTCAACCTCACCGGTGGTGACATGAGCGTCACCGCCATGGCCATCCTCTGGGGATCCGCCATCGCCTCCGCCGTGGTGGATAACATTCCTTTTGTTGCGACGACCATTCCCTTGATCAAGTCCATGGCGCCCACCTTCGGCGGTGCCGAGGCCCTGATGCCGCTGTGGTGGTCGCTGGCCCTGGGGGCCTGTCTCGGTGGCAACGGCTCCCTGGTGGGGGCCAGCGCCAATCTGATCGTGGCAGGCTTTGCCGAACGTGCCCGTCAGCCGATAGGGTTCATGGCCTTCACCCTGGCGGCCTTTCCTCTGATGTTGTTCAGCATTCTTATCAGCAGCGTCTATATCTATCTGCGCTATCTGTAATGGATCGGTGGCCAGCACCTCCAGGGGGCTGGCCCCACCCTGGAAGCAGCGGTGCGATCAGGCACGACTGAAACGAAAAACCCTGGCAATGTTCTGCCGGTTAAGCTGCGTACACTCTGCGAATGAGACGTCAAAGCAGGTACACGGCCGCGGCGGCGCCCAGGGCCAGCAGCAGAACAAACGTGCTGTAAAGCAGCCCGCCGCGGTGAAGTGCCTGACCCCGTGCCTCGGTTTCGGCGCGGAGTTCGTCGAGCCTTTCATTCAAGTCGGCGGAGTTGATTCCGCCGCTGTTATCTGTGGGGGCAAGGGTGGCAAATCGCCTGTCCATTTCCTGAAGCATATCGCTGCGCAGCTGCTCCAGCGCCGGTTGCCAATCGTCCGCTGGCGCAGCGGATTCGGGGGTGGGCATGGATGCGACCGCGGCGGCGATGGCGCGTTCCTCGATACCGCTGCTCATGGTCTCCACCATTTCGCGCAGGCGGATTTCGTCGGGCTTGCCCGATTCCCCAACACTGTTGCGCAGTTCGCTGAGCCGGCTATCCAGTTCCGTCAGTAGTTCGGACTTCAAGGCTTCCATTGCCTGGTACGGAGCTTCTCCCGGTGCCGAGAGCCCGGACAGCTTCTCGTCCATTTCGCCGCGCAGTTCATTGACCAGCCCAATGGCGTGTTCGGCGCTGTGCCGGGTGATTTCGTTGAGCAGGTCGCGGCTGTCCTCGTTTTCATCCTCCACGATTTCGGCGGCCAGGCGTTCAACCTCGCTTTGCAGTTCCTGCAAATGCTTCATGGCCTCGTCCATACGGGGATCTGCCGAAGCGCTGTCGGTGCGTTCGCTGGCTATCGCGCCGAGCCGTTGATCGAATTCCTCGCGCAGTCGGGTGCTGGAGGCATCGATCCGTGAAACCGCCTCAGCCAACCAGTCCGCCTGCCGATCGGCGCCGTCGTCCTTGGTATCGGTCCGTTCGGATTGCAGCCTCTCTTCGAGCTCTCGCTGCCAATCACTGCGCAGCGCGGCCAATTGCCTGCCAACCATCTCTTCGGCGTGGCGATTGGCTGCCTCCAGGGCGCGCTGTGTCGCTTGTTCCACCAGGGCATCCAGGTCGATGGGTGCCGGCGCCGGTGCGGCTGGAGCGGCGGGCAGGCTGTCCAACATGGCGAGCAGTTCCTGGTCATCGCTGCCCTTTGTCAGTATGCCGCACACATTGCCGCTGGCATTGTCCATGTTCAGTTCGGAAGCGTCGTTGCCGGTACACATGATGACCGGAATATTGGCGGTACTGGCATCGGCCGCCAGGTGTTCCGCCGCCTGCAGGCCGTTCACCCCCGGCATCATGAAATCCATGAAGATCACATCGGGCTTTTCCGTGCGTAGCTGGTTGATGGCATCGTCGGCCGATTCCGCCGAAAGCACCGTGAGTCCGTGGCCCTGAAGCCGCTTGGCCAGGGTGAAGCGGGCAACTTTGGAGTCGTCTACGATCAATGCCTTGCGTACGGCCATCGGGGGTCTGCCTATTCCGATATTGAAGCTTGTTGAAACTATTCCGCCACGCTATGAATTGTTTCGCGGCGGTGCACTATTGATGTTTATTTTCGGCACGCTGTCCCTGCCGCTTGAAAGGGACGTGGATTTTCCATGTAGGATAGCCAATTCTCGGGAAATATTCGCCAAGCAGGCCCACGGGCTGGGCCTTCCACGCGATATTCCCGCCAAATCGCCTTTGGGGGTTGAGCGCAAATGCTAGCGACGGGCTTGTCCATCACTCTACCGGATTGGCTGCCAGGCTGGCTGCAATCCTGGCCACACTCCATTAAGGGAGAGACTGAGCGCATGGCCTTTGTGGTCGAGTTGGCCAGGCGCAACGTGGATGAGGTCAGTGGCGGGCCGTTTGCGGCGGCCGTTTTCGAGCAGGAAAGCGGTCGTCTGATATCCGCAGCAGTCAACCGGGTCGTGCCCCAGCATGCCTCCATTGCCCACGCCGAGATGCTTGCGCTGTCCCTGGCACAGCAGAGCCTGGGTTGCCACGACCTGGGCGCCCCCGGTATGCCTGCCATGCAATTGGTCAGTAGCACCGAGCCCTGTTCCATGTGCCTGGGGGCCGTACCCTGGTCTGGCGTGCGTTCCTTGCTCTGCGGTGCCAGGGACGAGGACGCGCGTGAACTCGGCTTCGATGAAGGGGACAAACCGTCGGATTGGCCGCGGCTGCTGGCTCGCCGGGGGATCTCTGTTCGCCGGGATCTGTTGCGGGTGGAGGCCCGCGAGGTTATCGGTCGTTATGCGCTCAAGGGGGGGGAAATCTACAACGGCAGGTACGAAGACTGACGGTACGGCAGGGCGACAAGGTCCGGCAGGCGCGATCCACGGCATGCAGCTGGGACAGGGTGGCGATGGGCTCAAGTTTGACTGCTTGGGGTCGATAGGAAGACGGTAGCGGTTTGCTGGTGAACTGGCGAAACCCCGATGGGATGTCGTGCTCTGCGGCGATTGGTGTCGCGGAGGGCAGGCCCGGAGGATTCGCGGGTTGACCAAACGGCATCCCGGTAGGTGGCCTGTCGCGCGGTTCGGCCGAATTCGTTCAAGCAGAAATCACCGGTGAGAAATGATCGACGGAAGTTTGGTTTCCTGGCGATGGGTGCTTTCGGCGCTGTTTGTCGCAGTTGCCTATGCCCCCCCCGATACCGTGGCTTTGGATTTCGGCAAGGTGCCGGTTCACGGTTTCCTGACTCAGGGCGCGATTTACACGAGCGACAATAACTTTTTCGGTGAATCCGATGATGGCATCAGTTTGGATTATACCGAGATCGGTCTGAATTCCCGCGTGCAGCTATTTCCTGATCTGAGTGTTGCCGGCCAGATCCTGTTTCGCCGCGCCGGCTCTCAGTCCGAGAAGGAGCTGACCATCGATCACGCCTTCCTGGATTATCAGTTTCTGGACGATTTTCCCCAGCGTGCCTACCTGAGCGCGGGCCGGGTGAAACTGCCCTATGGGCTGTTCAATGAAACCAGGGACGTGGCCTTCACCCGACCCAGCATCCTGATGCCGCAACCCGTCTATTTCGATCGCACCCGACGGTTGGCTGTATCGGGTGACGGCTTGATGGCGCGTTATGAATACGATCTGCCAACCAGTACGGCCTATCTGAATGTGGCCGGTTTCATGCCGAATGCCGACGAGGAACTGCGTCGGGCTGTGGGGGTACCCATCAGCGATGGTCCCAATGCGGAGCCTTCCCTTGTGGGTAGGTTGATGTATGAAACGGCGGATGGCCGCTTTCGCTTGGGCTTCACTCACGCCAGCCTTAACCTGAGTTTCGATACCGGCCCGCAGGATTTTCTGGCGGGAGGCGATCTGAAATTCAACTTCAATGTTGTCAGCGTTCAGTACAACGCCGAACGTTGGAGTTTCACTTCCGAATACACCTACAGAAAGGTGTCATTCAGCAAATTCGGGCCGCTGTTGCCTAACTTCGAATTCCGTGGCGAAGGGCTCTATGTTCAGGGGGATTATCGTTTTTCCCACAATTGGTTAGGGTTTGTCCGCGTGGAGGCCCTGTACCCGGATCGGGGTGATCACAGCACCGGAGGGCGTTCGGCCGTAGGAAAACCATCCCGTTTCGCGTATCAGGAAGCCTATATCATGGGGGTGCGCTGGGACTTGTCGCCAAACTGGATGCTTGCCGCGGAGTTCCACAACGTGCGTGGTGTGGCGGCCCTGCCAGCCGCCGACAATCGTGACATCGAACAGACAGACGAGCGATGGAATATTCTTGCCCTTCAACTCTCCTATCGGTTCTGACTCATGTCGCAGCAAACTTCGATGTGGTGGCGGGTGGCGCGAAAGCTGGGACTGCTTGGCCTGGGTTTGACACTGGTTTCGGATGTGGCGCTTGGACAGGGCGTTTATGTCAATGCAAAGGTGAGGGTACCCGAGCACATGGCGCTGGGTAAGCTCCGATCTATCTTCACCATGCATCAGAGGCAGTGGGATGATGGCGCAACCATCAAGGTTTTCGTTTTGCCCGATGACCACCCGCTGCACCGGGATTTCGCCCGTGATCTGCTGAAGGTCTTCCCTTACCGCCTGCGCCAGCAGTGGGACCGCCTGACCTTCTCAGGGACTGGCACGGCTCCGGTCACGGTCTCCGACCTGGACGAAATGCGCCAGGCTCTGCGCCGGGAGCCGAACAGCATCGGTTATCTGGAGGGGGAAGAGGCCGTCGCGGGTTTGAAACATATCGTGGCGGAGTAGACGTTCGCACCGCGGGAATAGGGGAGTGACGCGTGCAAGTGGGACAATACCTGCGTCCCCGAATGTTTGCTGTGCGACAACGCACCGCTCGCCGGGGCGGATTCTCCTGTTGGCAACGCCATACGATTACCGATACGGCTATCCATCTGCGTAAGCCTGCGGACGGGATTCGGGTAGTGGGGCAGCGGTAACGTTGCCCTGCTACCTGACGAATAGATCCCCCCTCGCTAGCCGGGCCTGCGCATCATTCCAATGTTCTCAACAGCGCCTCGGCGTCGTCACGGTCGGCGAATCTGCTGTGGTCCTGCAGTAGGCGCTTCAGTTCGGTGACGGCCTCGGATTTTTTACCTGATTTCGACAGTGCAACCGCCAGGTGATAGCGAAAATCCGGTACGTTGGGCGCTTGCTGGATGGCGCGGCGGAACAGGGCGATGGCGTCAGTGACCTGATTGGCGGCCAGCTTCGCCCAGCCATAGGTATCGGCAACGTAGGGATCATTGGAGCGCAGTCCGTGGGCCTTTGCCGCGGTGTCCAGGGCTCGCGGATCTTTGTTTTCGGTATAGATCCAGGCGAGGTTGTTAAGGGCGATGGCGTTGTCAGGCTGCGCATCCAGGATGCGCTCGTATTCAAGCTGTGCCGCCGCGGTCTGCTCGGTCTGCTGTAGCAGGCTGGCAAAGTTGTAGCGTACCTTGAAGTCATCAGGATGCTTCTTGAGCCAGTTGGCAAGCACCAGTCCGGCTTGTTTCAAGCGTCCCATGCGTGCGAGGACACGCGCATGGAGCATCACCGTTTCCTGAGCCGGAGCGCTTTGCTCACCCCGATCGAGCAGGGCTTCGGCTTCCACGAGTTGATTGAGTGCTAGCCGGGCTGCGCCGCCGATGGTGTAACCTGCGCTGCGGGCAGGGTCCTTTTTGCGTATCTCATTGGAGAATTCCAGGGCCTTTTGGTTATCCCCGGTCTTCAGTGACAACCGTCCCAGTGACACCAGGATTTCAATATTCTCCGGGTCTTTGTTCAGGGCCCGGTTGAGGCTGTCCTTGGCCGGTTCGATCTTGTCCTGCTTTAATTGTGCCCCGGCCAGTTGATACCAACCTTCCGGTGAGTCGGGGTTGAGTGCGATCAGCTGACGGAACTGATCCTCGGCACCGAGCGCGTCACCGGAGGCCAGCAGGGTTTGGCCATAGAGTAATGTGATGCTGGCGTTGTTCGGGTAGATCAGCGACAGCTCCCGGGCTACGTCCGCCGCCCGCACCGCGTCTCCGTGAGTCATGTGATAACGCGCCAGATAGACCCTGGGCATTGCCGCCGCGGGGTCCGCTTCGCGGGCCTTTTCGAGCCATTGGATCATGCCGGCCGTGTCTTTGCGGGATTCGGCGAGCTGTGCAAGGCCGAGCATGGCCTTTTGGTTGCCCGGTTGCAGTTTGAGTATCCCCTGGTAGCGGCGCTGGGCGCTGTCGTATTTCCCTTCCTGGCGGTCCAGGGCCGCCTGGTTCAAGCGGGCGGGAAAGAAATCCGGTTTGAGCTTTTCGGACTCTTCATACTCCAGCCGACCCCCCACGGCATTGCCTTTGGCCACCAGGATGCTGCCACGCAGGTTATGGGCAAGTGCGCTGTCGGGGTGGCGTTTGAGGAGGTTGTCCACCGATGCCAAGGCCCGGTCAAGTTCCTTTTGCTTGATTTGGGTGAGAATCAGCAGCAGATCGGCCTGAAGCAGATCGTCGCCCAGGTCGACGGCACTGCTGAGTTGTTCTTCTGCTCTTCCTGCCTGCCCGGTAGCCAGCAGGCCCAGCCCCAGTTGGGCACGAATTGCAGCCGCGTCCGGCGCTATCTCCACGGCCTTTTCCAGGTATTCCGTGCCGGCGTTCACGTCACCCGCTTGCATCAAGGCGCTGCCAAGCAGGGCCACGTAGGTGGGGTCATTCTCACCGTAGCCGAGACCCTGTTCCAACAGCTCCACGGCACGCTTTGCCTGTTTGGTGCGAATGTAAACGGCGGCAAGCAGCTTGCGCGCCTGGGTGACATTGGGTTGGCGGGTTACGTACTGTTTGATCAGCTCTTCCGCGATGGCGTAGTTGCCGGTCTGGTAGTGAATGGTTCCCAACAACAATGCGCTTGGAAGATGGTTGGGTATGGCCGCCTGTACCTTTTCAAGATCGGTGCGTGCGCTGGTCAGGTTACCGTCCTTGAACTCCAGCAGCCCCCGCAGATACAGCCCCATGGGCATGTTGAGATCCTTTCGCAGCAGGGAGTTGACGATCTCCCGTGCATCCTGGTAGCGCTGGACGCCGATCAGAGTAATGGCCTCACCCACCTGGGCCAGTTCCAAGTCGGAATCCAGGTCTCCGGCACGTCGGAAGGCGTCCAATGAGTCCTGATAGTCGCCTTGTATGCGGGCCAGTTCGCCCTTCAGGAGCCAGACGCCCGCATCGCGTGGCTGGCTGGCCAGTGCTGCGTCCAGCAGACGTTCCGCTTCCTGGTAGTTTTTCTTGGCGATGGCGATTCGTGCCAGGGTGAGTTGTGCGCGGGCGTTGTTCGGGTCCAGCTCGACGGCCTTGCGCAGATCTTCGGCGCCGGATTCCAACTCGCCAAGGCCCAGGCGGGCGGAACCGGACAGCAGGTAGAAGCGGGCCTTTTCTCCTTCCTTCAGGGGCTCGGGTTCGGCCAGAACTCCCATGACGTCGCGCGACTTGCCTTGCAGCAGATAGGCGTCGGCCAGATCGAGCCACCACTGCTGACGGGGCATGCCCATGCGCCGCAGCCGCCGCAGTTCTACCTCGGCTGCGTTTCCGTCTCCCTTCTTGAGGTAGGCGCGGCCCAATAGCCAGCGGGCTTCGGGGTCGTCCGGCTCCAGTTTGACCGCATTCTTCAAGTGTATGATCGCGGTGGAATAATCTCCCTCGTCAACGGCCTTGAGTGCTTGAGTGATGAACGTTTCGTTCTCTGCGTAGGCAGCGGCAGGTGGAAGCAACCCCGAAAGGGCAAATAGCAGTGGCAATGCCTGTCGGCACAAGGTCTTCGTCGTCGTCATGGTATCCCTCGATTGGCTGACTCTCGGTAGCGGCTTTCCCGGTCGCGGCCTACCCGATGCAGCGGGCATCATCGGAAATTCCACCGCTCAAGTCCAGTGCATCGCGCCGTCTGCTGCGCCGTTGTGCGCGATTTGGACCGGACGACGACACAAGGTTGTCCCGAAACGGAAACCGTACGGAAAAATATTCCTGATAGCGTTGCGCGCCATGAGTACCGCCGTGCGCCATCGGGAGGTCCGGATATCGGGCGTGCAACTGGGGTAGCGCGTGAGGCAGATGTCGGATTCTCTCGATGGTTTTCGCTTTGACCGTTTTGTATTTCCTCGGGAAGCATCGCGGCAGGCGGGTGTTGCGCAGCCTCTCTATTGCGCTGTCGGAAAGGTTTCCTGCGTCCGCTACAGTCGTGGCACACAAGCACATTACTCGTGGCTATACTGGTCTGTTGCTGCCTGTTCGAGGGCAAAAGTGAAAAACACGGTGAAGTATTTCGACGATTTCGAACGCTATTGGGCGAAAATGGCTGAGCATCGGCAGATGAGCGGATCCGTTGACGCTGTCCGCCGGGCACGGATCGCAAAGGAAATCGAATCGTGAATATCCTGATGATATCCGACGTGTATTTTCCGCGCGTCAACGGTGTTTCCACGTCTATCCAGAGTTTTCGCAATACCCTTCGGGCTGACGGCCACAAGGTGACGCTGGTTGTGCCAGCCTATCCTGGCACAACGGACGATGACGCGGACGTGGTGCGCATCCGTTCCCGTTATCTGGCCGTGGACCCGGAAGATCGAATCATGCGACGTACCGAGTTGTTGCAATTCGGCCGGCGGCTGGTCGCAGGGGATTACGATATTGTCCATATTCATACCCCGTTTCTGGCCCACCACTACGGCCTGTGGCTGGCACGTCGGTTGGGTGTGCCGGTCATTGAGACCTATCACACCCACTTTGAAGAATACCTTTATCACTACCTGCCCTTGGTGCCGAAGCGATTGACCCGTCTGGTGACCCGCTGGTTTTCCCGTCGCCAGTGCAATGCCGTCGATGCCCTGGTGGTGCCGTCTCGCGCCTTTGAGGCGGTGTTGCAAAACTATGGTGTCCAGAAGCCTTTATGGCGCTTGCCTACCGGACTGGAGCTGGAGCGGATCGGTCCCGGCTCACGGCGGCGTTTCTGTGCCCGCCATGGCATCGACCCGAACCGGCCGATACTGGTCCATATCGGGCGTCTCGCCCATGAGAAGAATATCGGCCTGATCTTGGACGCCCTGCGGCGGGTCCGCTCGATCCACCCCAGGGTGTTGCTGGTGATCGCTGGCGAAGGCCCGGCCCGTACCTCCTTGGTGCGGCGGGTGCGTAGCATGGGGCTGGCTGCCAATGTGCGGTTTCTCGGCTATCTCAAACGCGGTGAGCCTTTGTGGGACTGCTACTGCGCCGGCGATCTGTTCGTGTTCGCTTCACAGACGGAGACCCAGGGTTTGGTGTTGCTGGAGGCCCTGGCCCTGGGTGTGCCGGTAGTTTCCATCGCTGCCTTGGGTACCCATGACATCCTTGACCTTGGTCGCGGTGCGGTGGTCGCTGAAAACGACCCAGAGGACTTTGCCAGCAAAGTCAGTTCCTTGTTGGAGCAACCGGAACGCCGATACGCCCTTGGGTTACAAGGCCAGGAGTTTGCCGCTCAGTGGTCTGCAGCAGCCTTGGGGAAACGACTGATCGATGTCTACCAGGCAACATTGGGCGCTGGCCGGGCCCCGGATCCGCTCTCCGCCGAGGTCTTGCGGAGTAATCCTCCTCCCGCCTGATCCGTCCGGCAGCCGCGGGATTTCCACGGGGAGGACGCGCGTATTCAAGGCGAATATCATCAACCCATGTCAGTGCGTCGGTGGCACGGATAGGCTACATTGACAATGTCACCCGCCGAAACGGAATGCGAGGGCAAAGGTGCCTGCCCGCCTGTTCCTGCGGGATCGATCGGCCAGTGCCTTGCCCGAAATCTGATTGGGGCGGGTGTCCTTTTGGAAATCCGACACCTTCCGTTCCCTAGGAGGATTGTTTATGGCAAAGACCTGGATCGTTGCGGCAGACAGCAGCCGCGCCCGAATATTCTCCACGGACAAACCCAAAGGGCCGCTGCAGGAAATGGTGGACCTGGCCCATCCCGAGGCGCGCCTGCATGCACAGGATCTGTATACCGATTCACCTGGTCGGCCGAACGACGGTAATCCCTCTGGACGACAAAGCATGGAATCCGGTAGCGACCCAAAAGAGCAGGAATCCGTCCTGTTTGCGAAGCGGGTATGCCAAAGCCTGAGCGCTGGCCTGCAACGGGGGGATTTCGAGAAGCTATATGTCGTTTCCGCGCCGACCTTTCTGGGCCACTTGAGAAGCGCCATGAACAATAGCCTCAAGGGCAAAGTGGTGGCCGAGATCGACAAGAATCTCGCGGCTCACAGTGTCGATGAGATTCGCAGCCATCTGCCGGAATATCTCTAAGCCAACCCGCTTCCCGGCCTCAGGAGCCGGGAAGCGGTCGCATCCCTTCACCCGTCGAATTGAACCCACCACGATGTATGCGCGTCTGCTTGTGCTTTTGTGTCTTTTGCCGGTCGGTCTTGCCGCTGGAGAAGTGGAACTGTCGACGCTATGGACAGAGGGAGCCTGCCCTGGCTGCGATCTGCGAGGGGCCGATCTGTCGCGCCGCAACCTCTCCGGGGTAGACCTCAGCGGAGCCGATCTGCGCGGAGCCGATCTGCGCGGGACGGTTTTCTACCGCGCCGATCTTTCCGGGGCGGACCTGCGCGAAGCGCTTCTGGATGAAGCCAGCCTTGGGTCGGCGAGGCTCGTGGGGGCCGATCTGCGCGGTGCGGCCTTTCCGGCCGGACGTCTGGCGCGGGCCAATCTGCGTGAGGCACGGTTGGACGGCGCCAGCCTGGCCGGAGCCAGTCTTGAAGACGCGGACTTGAGCGATGCCAGCCTGCACCAGACCGATTTGTCCAACGCCGACTTGCGGCGAAGCCGCTGGCGCGGCGCCCGCTTGTCGGACACCAATCTGTCTGGTGTGAGGGCCGATGCGGTTGCCTTCCAACAGGCTGAGCAGATGGAGGGCGTGAATTTCTCCGGGGCAAAACTGCAACGGGCACGTTTTCGCGGCTTGGTCATGCCCAGGCTGCGCATGGAAAATGCGGATGCGCAACGGGCCGAATTCTCCGCGGCGGATCTGGCGGGAGCCCACCTCAAGGGCAGCGAGTTCAACAGTGCCGACTTTACCGATGCCAACCTGGCCAATGCGGACCTGTCAGGCGCCGATTTCACGTCGGTACGCTGGTCCGGCGCTCATTTGACGGGGGCTATCCTCGCCGGGGCTCGATTGGCGGGGAGCCTCGCCGGTATGGACTTCAGCGGACTGGATCTCAGGAGCGCGAGATTTTCCGGGGCCAATCTGAAGGATGCCCGCTTTATCGGCTCAGATCTGCGCAATGCCGATATGAGCGGTACGCACCTCTACGGCGCTGATTTCACCGCGGCCGACCTGCGCGATGCCACTTTCAAGAATGCCAAACTGCAACGCGTAAACCTGGGGCAGGCCAGGCTGGAAGGGACAAATCTGCCCGAAGACATGCTCCGCACGGCGCCTCATAAAACCGAAGAACTCCCCTGGGCCAAGGTTTTCCCCGATCTGGTGCCGAAATCTGCCGAACAGCGTTGACAACCGGGATTCCAAGCCGCTTTCAGGTAGAATGCGAAATTCGTCCTTCATTCGCTGTGACCCGGCCCTTCAATGAGTATCAAATCTGATCAGTGGATCCGTCGAATGGCGGAGCAGCATGGCATGATTGAGCCTTTCGAGCCCCGCCAGGTGCGGGAAGGGGAGGTTGGCAGGGTGATCTCCTATGGCACTTCCAGCTATGGCTACGATATTCGCTGCGCAGCCGAGTTCAAGATCTTTACCAACATCAATTCGGCGATCGTCGATCCGAAGAATTTTTCGGACGACAGCTTTGTGGATGTGACCTCCGACGTTTGTATTATCCCGCCCAATTCCTTCGCCCTTGCGCGCACTGTGGAGTATTTCCGCATACCGCGTAATGTTCTGACCATTTGCCTGGGTAAATCGACCTATGCCCGTTGCGGCATCATCGTCAACGTGACCCCGCTGGAACCGGAGTGGGAGGGTCACGTGACTCTGGAGTTCTCCAACACCACGCCGTTACCGGCCAAGATCTATGCCAATGAGGGTGTGGCGCAGGTCTTGTTTCTGGAATCCGACGAGGTTTGTGAAGTCTCCTACCGCGACCGGGGCGGCAAGTACCAGGGCCAGCGTGGCGTCACCCTTCCCAGGGCCTGAATCGGCGGACAATACTTGACTATTTCAGTAGGTATTTATAGAGTGGCATACCAAGTCCGGAGAACGGAATTGGGAAAACTGATTTGAAGCTGACGACCAAAGGCCGTTACGCGGTGACGGCGATGTTGGATTTGACCCTGCACGGGGCATCGTCGCCTGTGGCTCTGTCTGACATCTCGGACCGTCAGGACATCTCGCTCTCCTATCTGGAACAACTCTTTTGCCGGTTGCGGCGCAACGGTGTGGTGGAAAGCGTGCATGGCCCGGGAGGCGGTTACCGTCTGGCCCGTCCGCCGGCGGAAATCTCGGTTCGGGCAGTGATCCTGGCCGTGGACGAACCGGTACAGACCACGCTCTGCGGCGGCGACCGCAACTGCCAGGATGGCCGGGTCTGCCTGACCCACGAGCTGTGGGAAGAATTGCACGTGAAGATTGAGGCATTCCTGGATGCCCTCAGTCTTCAGGATCTGGTAGACCGTCGTTTTTCGCCGCCGCGCGTAAGTCCAGACCAGATCATCGGGGGTGCTTGGCCTTTGACGCGCGAAAGCGACAACTGCCCGGCCCCGGCGAACGATTAGATTCCAGGGGCACTTTGGCGTGATTTGCCATCGGCCCCGGCTTTTGAGGTGACAACATGTCTATATCGCTTACTGAAGCTGCTGCCAAGCGGATAGCGAGTTCGCTGGCCGAACGCGGACACGGTGTGGGTTTGCGCCTGGGTGTGAAATCCACCGGCTGTTCCGGTTGGGCCTATGCCATCGACTATGCCGAAGAGATGCTGCCTGAAGACCAAATATTCGAAAGCCATGGGGTGAAGGTGATTGTCGATGCTGATGCCATGAAATATCTCGACGGAACCGAGGTTGATTTCGGCCGTGAGGGCCTGAATGAAGGGTTCAAATTCAATAATCCCAACATCAAGGCGACCTGCGGCTGCGGCGAGAGTTTCAGCGTCTGACCGATCCGCGATTTCCCCCAGGATGACCGCCTTGGCGGTCATCTGCCACGATTGCGCTGCACTCCTGCCATACGTCTCGGCGCCATATCCCCGTCCTTCTGTTACCGCTTTTGCGGGCGGTTTCACACCCATTAGCGTAAATCCGTCGCCTGTCGGTTCAGCCGAATCCCATCGGTCCATATCTTGCTTACGGCTGACGGCGTAAACTCTTGGCCGGTTCTGGCTCATTCGAGGAGACCCTGATGATCGATCCCTTTATTGAAGCCTGTGTCGAACACGATGAAGAGCTCCGCTCGCGCGTTCGACTGCTCGGCGAGTTGCTGGGCGAAGTCCTGCAGAGTCAGGCCGGCGAGGACATCTTCAATGTGCTCGAAAGGCTTCGCAAGGGTTATGTGCGGCTTGCCAGAGAGCCGGATGCCGATCGCGAGGAACGGCTGCTGCGCTTGATTCGTACCCTGAACCCGGAAATGCTCAGTCATATCATTCGGGCTTACAACATCTACTTTAAGCTGGTCAATCTGGCCGAAGAGGTCTATCAGCATCGCCAGCGGAGGCGCATCGCGGGCCTGGATGGTGCACTATGGCGTGGCTCGTTCGACCACACCCTGCGCCAATTGAGGGAAGATGGTGTCAGTCCCCAGGAGCTTCAGGACATTCTCGACGAATTGCAGTACATACCTGTATTCACCGCTCACCCCACTGAGGCGACCCGCCGCGCGGTGATGTACCTGCTCAGACGGATCTTTGTGGCCAGCCGAAAATTGGATATGCCACGCGAGCGCATAGGACACGAAATCGCGGTGCGCCGTGAGTTGCGGATCTTGATTCAAACCCTGTGGAAAACCGAGGAGGTCAGGGCGGTAAGGCCGGAGGTGCGCAACGAGGTCAACAACGGTCTGTATTTCTTCCGCGAGAGTCTGTTTATCGCCGTCCCAGAGGTTTACAGGCGCCTGCAGGGGGCGGTGGAGCGTGTTTACGGGGATCATCCGGATTTCCATGGTGTTTATCTTCCCCCCTTTCTGCGCTTCGGTTCCTGGATCGGGGGCGATCGTGATGGCAACCCCAATGTTACCGCGACCACCACCGCCCAGTCGTTGCGCATGCAGCACGAAACCATCCTTGGCGAATATATCTCCCGCGTAGACGCACTGATTTCCGTTCTTACGTTCTCCTCCCGCTTCAGCTCGCCAAGTTGGGCTTTCATGGATGTTCTGCGACAGGACGAAGACCTGTGCAAGCAGCTTCTGGAACGAAATCCCGGTCGATTCGAGAACGAACCCTACAGACGCAAACTCTGGTTCATGCGCGAGCGACTCAAACGCAATCTCGCGGTCGTGGGTGCCTGTCTGAACGGGAGTGCGGAACATCGGTCGCCAGATCCGCTGTCCTATCCCGATGAGCGCGCTTTTATTCGCGACCTGGAGCTAATGAGAGAGTCCCTGGTGAGTCAGGGCGATGCCGACGCCGCCGACGCCGAATTGCTGGACCTGCTGCGGTTGGCGCAGACCTTCGGATTTTTCCTGGCGCGTCTGGACATACGCCAGGAATCCGCCGTCCACAGCGCTGCCGTGGCACAAATTCTGAAGATTTCCGGAGTGACCGATGACTACCTCTCCCTGGACGAATCGCAGCAGTTGACGCTGCTGGCGGAGCAGATAGAGTCAGGCGTGGCGCGGGACTTCGATCGCTCGGTCCTGGATGATCAGACGCGCGAAGTACTGGCCGTTTTCGACCTTATTTCCCGCATGCGGCAGGATATCAGTCCCCAGGCCATTGGCCAGTATGTGATTTCCATGGCCCACAGCGCCAGCCATGTGCTGGAGGTTCTCTACCTCGGTGCGCTGTTCGATCTGGTGGGCTTCGGCGAAAGCGGTTGGCATTGCAGTTTGGACGTTTCGCCGTTGTTCGAGACCATCGAGGACCTCTCCAAGGTCGAGCAAGTGCTGCGCAGTTTGCTTGGCGAGCCCAGATACCGCGCCATGCTTGAAGCCGGTGGTAACCGGCAGGAGATCATGCTGGGCTATTCCGATTCGGCCAAGGACGGGGGCATCGTGTCCTCCGCTTGGCATTTGTATGAAGCGCAGAAGCAGATCGTCGGTCTGGGACGCGAATTCGGCGTGCGCATCCGTCTGTTCCACGGCCGGGGCGGGACCGTGGGCCGCGGCGGCGGCCCCACCCATGAAGCGATTTTGGCCCAGCCGGCGGGGACCGTCGCCGGCGCCATCAAATTCACTGAGCAGGGGGAGGTGCTCTCCTATAAATACAGCAATCCGGAAACCGCGGTTTTCGAACTCACCATGGGGCTGACTGGATTGATGCGGGCCAGCCTTGGTTTGGTGCGCGAACTGCCGCCAGAGCGAAAGGACTTCCTCGCTACCATGGACGAGATCTCCCTGGGCGGTGAGACGGCATTTCGTCAGCTCACCGACCAAGGTCCAGGCTTCATGGACTATTTCTATACCGCCACCCCGGTCAATGAGATCGCCCAGCTCAACATCGGCTCGCGGCCGTCGCACCGGGCCAAGAGCGACCGTTCGAAAAAATCCATTCGCGCTATCGCCTGGGTATTTGGTTGGGCCCAATCCCGCCATACCTTGCCCGCCTGGTACGGTGTGGGTAGGGCCTTGGAAACGTGGCGTAACAATGAGCCGGATCGCCTCGCCCAGCTCCAGTTGATGTACCAGGACTGGCCTTTCTTTCGGGCTCTGCTCAGCAATATACAAATGGCGCTGTACAAGGCCAACTTGAGCCTGGCTGAGGAGTATTCACGGCTGTGCCCGGATACGGAAGTGCGGGAACGGGTGTACGGCATGATTCATGAGGAATATCTGCGCACTCGGCGTCAAGTCATGGACATCGCCGGCATCCGGGAACTGCTGGAAGAGAACCCCGTGCTGCGACTTTCACTATCGCGGCGCAATGCCTATCTGGATCCCCTCAATCACATCCAACTGGCGCTGCTGAATCGTTATCGTTCGGCACCGCCGCAATCTGCGGAAGCGGGGGAGTGGCTCACTCCCCTGTTGCGTTCAATCAACGCCATCGCCGCCGGGATGCGCAATACCGGTTAGTCGCCTGCCAAGGACGGGGATACTGGCGAGGGCAAGCGCTGTCGAGTTCAAGTCTCAGGTTCGCCCGATTGCCTTGCCTCGTCGTCGTGCTTGCGTGCGACAACGAGGCAAGGAGCTCTGAAACTTGAGTTAAAAAAGTAGGGAACCTTGCTTCTTTTAATCTGTCGTCTCTCTGCTACACTCAAAAGCGAATTTGGTGGATATACCGCCAAAGGCTTTTTAGGTTGCATAAAAGCAACAAAAATACTGATAAGGATCACCGGCCAGGCGCGCTGTGCCTTGATCCAAAAACAAAACCTAATCGGGAGTGAATCCTAATGAAAACGACACTTGGAAAGTTGATTCACGGCGCGGTCGGCGGCGCCTGCCTGCTCGGGCTAAGCGCTGGTGCCCAGGCGGCAGTAACCATGGTGGAGGGTGCTGCCGGCTCTGGTATCGTGCCTTGGGCGCTGCTGTCCGGCGGTAAGCCCACCGGCGCTTTTACTTACATCGACGTTGGCGATTTCCGCGCTTTCAACATCGGTTTCAACGCCAGCTTCGCTGATCGCGTTGAGGTCTCGGTGATGCGCGATGTGGTAGACCTGGGTGCCAATGACATCCAAAAGATCGTCTCCGGCGTGGCCGGCGAGCAAACTGGCAATATTAACTTTGACATCCTGGGCGTAAAGGTCAAGCTGGTGGGTATGACCGATACGCTGCCTCAGATCGCCATTGGCGCCTACTACAAGCGCACCGATCTGGATAAAGATGTCGTCAACGTGGTCAACTGCGGGACCAGTGCGCGCGCCTTCGGTGGCACCTGTAATGACGATGACGACAGCGGTTGGGATGCTTACGTGGCTGCGACCAAGGTATTCCCCGTTGGCTCCAAGAAGGTGTTGCTGAACCTGGCTTTGCAATACGGCAAGGGTAACCAGCTTGGTATTCTCGGATTCTCCGATGAAAGCAGCATTCAGGTCGGCCTTACTGCCGGGTATTTCATCGCCGACAACCTGGTGTTCGGTTTCGACTACCGCTGGAAGCCTGATGAATCGCCGGTATTCAAAGAAGACGATTGGTGGGATATCTGGATGGCTTGGTTCCCGGACAAAAACGTTGCCATCACCGCCGCCTACGCCAATCTGGGTGATATCGTGAAGGAAGCCGCTGACCTCAACGACAACGGCGCTTTTGATAACAGTACGTCCGAGGGCAAGGATCAGCAGGGTTTGTACCTGCAGTTCCAGATCAATTTCGACCTGTTCTGATCAGGGGCTGACACGCAATGGGGGCGCCACGGCGCCCCCATTTCATTTCTCCGAAACTATTCGTTAATCCGGGTTTCCTGCCTCAAGCAACGGAACCGCAGATTCCGGCCACGGGAAACGGCTATCTCCTCAAATGATTTTCGAGAACCGACGTCCGCTTTCCTGCTGTTGACGGACGTAGGCATCGAAGACCATGCACACGTGGCGGACCAGAAGTTGTCCTGCCGGCCGAACCGACAGGCCCCTGTCGTTCAGGTCGATCAGACCATCACTGGCGAGCTGTTTCAGCGCCGGCAATTCGCTGGCGAAATATTCAGAAAACTCGATGCGACAGTCCTGGCGCAGTTGGTCGAAATCCAGCCGGAAATGGCAAATGATTTCCTCGATGACATGGCGCCGAAGACGGTCGTCGAAGCTCAATTCAACCCCGCGCCGAACCGGCAGCTCTCCTTTGTCCAGATCCTCGTAGTAGGCGTCCAGGGAGTGGGCGTTTTGTGAGTAGCAATCCCCGACCCTGGCTATGGAACTGACGCCGAAGGCGAGCATATCGGTTTCGCGGTGAGTGCTGTAGCCCTGGAAGTTGCGGGTCAATGTGCCTTCACGCTGGGCGATGGCAAGCTCGTCGTCCGGTTTGGCAAAATGATCCATGCCAATATATACGTAGCCGGATTCGGTCAGTTTCTCGATGCTCAATTGCAGAATCTCAAGCTTTTCCTCCGGCGGCGGCAGATCCTGGGCGTTTATGCGGCGCTGGGGTTTGAAGCGTTCCGGCAAGTGGGCGTAGTTGAAGATCGACAAGCGATCGGGCGAGGCGTCAATGACCTTGTCCAGGGTTTTGTCAAAGGAGGCCAGGGTCTGTTTTGGCAGGCCGTAGATCAAATCAACATTGATCGAATCAAAACCTTCGTCGCGGGCCTGTTGCATCAGGGCGATGGTCTCCCGCTCACCCTGGATTCGATTCACGGCCTTCTGCACGTCCGGGTCGAAATCCTGCACCCCCATGCTGACACGGTTGAAGTGGATTTCGCGCAGCACTTTCATTGTGTCCTTGTCGGTAGCGCGCGGGTCGACCTCGATGGAAAATTCCCTTTTCGATTCGTCACCGAGCGTGAAATGGGCTTCAGTGGCGTTCATCAATGAACGCATTTGACCGTGGCTCAAAAAGGTTGGCGTGCCGCCGCCCCAGTGCAGCTGTTCCACTGGCCGGTCGGCCTCGAACAGTTCGGACTGCATGGCCATTTCAAGGTAAAGGCGCTCCAGGTAGGGTGAGGATTTGCCTTTGTCCTTGGTCACTACCTTGTTGCAGGCACAATAAAAACACACCGTGTCGCAAAACGGGATGTGAAAATACAGCGAGAGCGGTCGGGGGATGAAGTCCGTATTGCTGTCTCTCGCGACACGTTTAAAGTCGTTGGCAGTAAATTGGTCGTGAAACTGCACCGCCGTGGGGTAGGAGGTGTAACGCGGGCCGGCACGGTCGTACCGCCGTATCAGGTCATGATCGAATAGCCCGGATGTCTGCATGGAACTCGCACCTTCCTCGGCATGTTTTGAGCGGCAAATATAGGGAGTACAAAACGGTGCCGAAATGATTCAGGTCAACGCTGGGGGAACCGATCAATGAGCTGTGCCTTGTTCGGCGTGGTCACACATGTGGACCATGGCGCGGAGTCTGGGAAGGTCGGTGATGAGGATGTGTTTGCGCTGCACTTCGAGAAGTCCGTCGTCCTGAAAACGACGAAACAGTCGGCTCACGGTTTCCACCGCAAGGCCCAGGTAGTTGCCTATGTCGTGCCGCGACATGCTGAGATTGAATTCGGTGGCGGAAAAGCCGCGCCGGTGAAAACGTTCTGACAGGCTGAGTAAGAAGGTGGCCAAGCGCTCTTCCGCGGGTTTCTTTCCCAGCACCAGCAACATGGCCTCGTCGTGGATGATCTCCTGGCTCAGCAAACGGAACAGTTGGCTCTGAAGGCTGGGCAGACGCAGGCTGAGTTCCTGCAAGCGCTCGAAGGGGATCTCGCAAACGGAGGTGGTTTCCAGAACCTTGGCGGAGCAGGCATGGGCTTTGCCACTGATGGCGTCCATCCCCAGGAGTTCGCCGGGCAGGTGGAAGCCGAGAATCTGCTCTTCGCCGTCCGCGTCGAGGCTGTATACCTTGACTGAGCCCGCGCGCACGGCATAGAGGCTGCGGAAGGCGTCGCCGGTACGGAAAAGATGATCTCCCGCGTTCATTGGGCGGGCCCGGCGCACGATTTCATCCAGCCGATCGACGTCGACCTGGTCCAGACCCAAGGGGAGGCAGAGTTCCGCCAGGCTGCAATTCTGGCAAGAGGTCTTGAGCCCCTTGATGTCAAATACGTGCGCAGTCACCGAGTACTTCCCCTGCAAATTGCCGGAAGGTCCATAGCCTCAAAGCGAGAATGGACTACAAATTCTCTGGATTATCCGATGGTAAGCCCGTTGAGATCAAGAACGTGTGGGAAATGTGCGGTGCTGGGAGATGATGGCGTTTACAGGAAATTTGTTGCAAAGAAGCAACTATCAGTCGGAAGACATTCGAATGTATATCCGTTTCTGGCGAGGTTGTCGCCCGAAATGACTCTATTTGTTGCCTATTGGCAATTAAGCTACTATTGACGTGCGTCAACCGCCAAGCGCTTCGGGCGTGGAAAATAAGCAGCAACCTTGGTGGTGTGGATTCGATACAGTGTGGCCTTGAAGCAACGAACCACCCGTGCCGCCCCGCTACTTGAAGCGGGTAGTGAACCGAATCGCGTTTCTGTTCTCGCTTTTTCCAACAACAAATTCGGAGAAGAACCATGAGGCCTGGAGCCAAGAAATCACTTTTGAGCGCCTTGGCGTTCACCGCGTCCTTGGGTGGTATGGTCGATACAGCCAGTGCCGCTACCGGCCGTTTGATCGTCACGGGCGGCGCAACCCAGGTGGAAGGCAGTGCCGGCGGCGGTATCGTTCCCCTGGCCTTCATCACGGGCCTTGGATCCCGCGACGAGATTGGCGGCGTCGCCTTTCTCAGCAACGATTCCCTGGACGACCACGATATTCGCGTTGGCGGTTTCGGTATCGGCCTTTACGACCGTGTCGAGCTGACCTTCAGCCATATCAACGTCATCGCGGATGATTCCCTGGCCGGACAGGTCTTGGGCAACACCAACGTCGAGACCCAGGTTTTCGGTGTAAAGGTCAAGGTGGCCGGCGACGCCATGTACGCCCCCGATGAGTGGCTGCCGCAGATCGCCGTGGGGGTGCAGTACAAGCACAATTTGGACGAAAAGCTCATGGATCAGCTCGGCGTTGACGACGATGGCTGGGATTTCTACGTGGCCGCCACCAAGGTGTATCACGGCGCGCTTTTTGGCCGTAACATCTTCCTCAACGGCGTACTGCGTGCGACCAAGGCCAACCAGATCGGCGCCTTCGGTTTCGGCAACAACAACGCCTCCGACGATGATGACGACGAGTACAAACTGGTGGTCGAGGCTTCTGCGGGCGTGCTGCTGACTCGCAAGTTCCTGGTCGGCGCCGAGTATCGCCAGAAGCCTGACAACGAGCTGCTCGGCGGTGCGGTGAACGAGGACGATTGGTGGACGGCGTTCGCGGCTTGGTTCCCGAACAAGCACGTCGCCCTGGTTGCGGCCTACACCAACTTCGGCACCATCGGCCTCAATGATGACCAGGACGGTCTCTACACCTCCATCCAGGTCACTTTTTGATCGTTGGCCGGTACCGCTTTGACAGATTAACGAATACGGGAGACTTGGAATAATGAATAGGTTCCGTCAAATCGCGATTGCAGCTCTGGCCGCCCTGACGCTGGGCATGGTCGCCTGCACCAAACCGGTGACCACCGGTGACGACAGTCTGTACAACCGTTTGGGTGCCCTGGCGGGTGGCGACGGTAAGGCCGCCATCACCGTGGCCGTGGATAAGTTCCTGGAGAAGGTGGTTGCTGACGACCGCATCAACTTCTTCTTCGCCAATGCCAACGTGCCACGTTTGCGCGCCATGTTGATCGACCAGGTTTGTGAAGTGTCCGGTGGTCCGTGCAAGTACACCGGCGGCGATATGGTGACCGTGCACAAGGGCATGAACATCACCGAATCTCAGTTCATCGCCCTCGTTGAAGACCTGCGTCAGGCATTGGTGGAGATTGGTGTGCCCATTCACGAGATGAACGAGCTGGTTGGCTTGCTGGCTCCCCTGAAACGCCAGATCACCTACAACGGTGTCGAGGCCGGCTGAGCCGAAAGACCAAAGAGGTCTGCGCAAAAAGGGCGGGGATTTCCCCCGCCCTTTTTGTTTGCCTACTCGTTTTTCAGCAACTTGCCCAATTCCGCAAAGGGGTTGTGGCTTGAGGCGGACTTGGCCTTGTCGCCGCTCATCTCGCCATACCCGGCATCGGTGTAGCGGGCGTGTTCATTGTCGTGGCAGTACAGGCAAAGCAGTTCCCAATTGCTGCCGTCGGCGGGATTGTTGTCGTGGTTGTGGTCGCGGTGATGCACGGTCAGTTCGCGCAGGTTCTCACGGGTAAACTCACGGCCGCAGCGACCACAGACCCAGGGATACAGCTTTAATGCCTGTTCCCGATAGCCTTTTTCACGTTCATCGCGTTCGCGCCGGGATTGTGCGACGATGCGATCGAGTCGATCAGAAGAGGTTTCGTTGCTCATGGTGAAATTTCTTGGAATCAAGGGATAGTGCAATGGTCTCAGGACGCGCTTCCTAGGGAGCCGCGTCTATCCGGTCGGAGTAACATGTTGACAGCCTGTATGCACCGACGGCCATATGTTTGACTCTGCCAAGCCCACGGCATTTCACGGATAATATAGCCAGTTCCTTTCAATCTGCCTCGCCATGCCCCCGCGCTCAAAGAAAAAAACCATCCGTAAACGCCAGCCACGTCCGGCAAAGACTGCTGCGGCGAAAAAAAATGCCCAGAATAATGACGTATCGGTCTGGGGCAGACGCTTTCGCCGGGCAATTATGGCCACGTTCGCACTGCTGTTGCCCTCCCTGCTGGTCTACATATCCTATCTGGATCTCACCGTCCGTGATCGCTTCGATCGGGGGCATGTCGCGGTGCCCGCACAAGTCTTTGGCCGCCCCCTGGAAATCTTCCCCGGAGCCTTGGTTTCCCAAGGTGATCTTCTGGCCGAATTGGATCTGCTGCGCTATCAGGATGACGCGAGCCTGGCAAGAGCCGGGAGTTTTCGCCTCCGCGGAGCAGGGGTGGACATCAACACACGGGGGTTTCGCTCCTGGGACGGATCAGAGCCTGCGCAGAAGATTCATGTGGATTTCGACACGGGACGTGTGGAGCGTCTTTCCAGCGTCACCGGCGCGGGCCTCAGCCTTGTTCGCCTGGAACCCCCCCGAATCGGCAGTATTTTGCCACCGGAGCAGGAGGACCGGGTCCCGGTGGCGCTGGAATCGGTACCTCGTTCGCTGATCGATGCCCTGATCGCTTCGGAAGACCGCGGCTATTTCCGACACCACGGGCTTGATTTCAAGGCGATTGCGCGGGCACTTTGGGCCAATTTGGCCGCTGGAAGCGTCGTCCAGGGCGGCAGTACTCTCACGCAACAGTTGGTGAAGAACTTATTCTTGGAACCGGAACGCAGCCTGGTTCGCAAGTTCAACGAGGCCATCATGGCCTTGATCCTGGAGTTTCGTTACAGCAAGGAGCAGATCCTCGAAACCTATCTGAACGAGGTCTATCTGGGGCAGGATGGCGGTCGTTCGATACATGGTTTCGGCCGCGCCAGCCAGTTCTATTTCGACCGACCGGTAGCCCAATTGCGTTTGCACGAAGTCGCCCTGCTGGTGGCCCTGGTCCGCGGTGCGTCTTATTACAATCCACGACGCAATCCCGAACGCGCCGAGGAACGCCGAAACCTAGTGCTTTCATTGATGGCTGAACAAGGCTTGGTCCCGGCCGAGGCGGCCCGCAATGGGCAAGCGCAGGCCCTTGGTGTCAGCGCCGAGCCTCAGCGTGGTGGCGAGCGTTTTCCCGCCTTCATGGATCTGGTGCGACGCCAGTTGCGCCAGGATTATCGCGAATCGGATCTGCAATCCGCCGGCCTGCGCATCTTCACTACCCTGGACCCTCGGGTTCAGCAAGTCGCCGAACGGGCTGTCGCCGATGGTCTGGACCGCCTCGAGCGGCAGCGCAAGCTGCCCAGAGGGGAACTACAGGCGGCGGTTGTGGTGACCGCACCCCAGGGCGGAGAAGTGCTGGCGGTGGTCGGTGGACGCCAGGCGGGTTTCGCCGGTTTCAACCGGGCCCTGGATGCGGTTCGCCCCATCGGTTCGCTGGCCAAGCCGGCAGTGTTCCTCACCGCCCTGGCAGCGCCGAAAAACTATACCCTGGCCAGCCATTTGGATGATGGTCCGCTGCGTTTGCGAAACGAGCAGGGTACGGTGTGGGCGCCGCGTAACTACGATCGCAAGTCCCATGGTACGGTGAGTCTGCGAGAGGCCCTGGCCCATTCGTATAATCAGGCGACGGTGAGGCTCGGGCTTGCGCTGGGCGTGGATCGGGTAATCGAAACCTTTCGCAAGCTGGGTGTGCGTCGGCCTCTGGACCCCTATCCCTCCCTGTTTCTCGGCGCAGCCGCGCTGCCGCCCGTGGAGGTTGCGCAGATGACCCAGACCATGGCGAGCGGTGGTTTTCTGACTCCCCTGCGGGCCATCCGAGAGATTCTGGACGCCGACAATCGACCGTTGCAGCGTTATCCCTTGCGTCTGGAGCGCAGCCTGGACCCTTCCGCCGTGTTTTTGTTACAGGAGGCGCTGGTGGCGGTGACGGAAGAGGGCACCGGCCGACCCTTGCGCTCCATCCTGCCCAAAGGGTTGCGTGTTGCTGGCAAGACCGGCACCACAGACGATCTGCGCGACAGTTGGTTCGCCGGCTGGTCCGGCGATCGTATGGCGGTGGTCTGGGTGGGACGGGACGACAACCGCCCGGCCGAACTGACCGGGGCCGGTGGTGCCCTGAGGATATGGGGAGAAATCATGGTCAATGCGGCCCGCCTGCCGTTGGCGGAGCGTGCCCCGGCCGATATCGACTGGGTCTGGATCGATTCCGCCACGGGGCTGCGAGGCGATGGTTGCGAAAAGGCAAGGCGCTATCCGTTCATTGAGGGGTCTGCGCCGGGCAAAGCGGCACCCTGTGCCCGGCAGGCGGCGGAAGACCCCGTCAATACGGCGAGAAACTGGTTGAGGAGTTTGTTCGAATGAAACGCGTCTGGGCTGTACTGATGGTTGCGAATATCGGGTTGGTGGCTTGCGGCGGCCCATCCACCAAGGGCGGGGCGGATGAGCCACTGCTGAAGGAACGTTACCCCGTGCCCGCCGGCATGAAGCCCAGTCCGCCCATGCCTTGGGATCCCGGCTACGGTCAACAGCCGCGCGAGGTGCCGGCGCATATGATTCCCTCCAAGCCGGAATCCGAATCCACCCCCTTCGGCAATCCGGCGGTGTTCGAACTGGTGCAGCAGGCAGAGCGCAGTGCCAAGGCGCAGGAGTGGTCCCGCGCCGATGCCAGCCTGGAGCGCGCCCTGCGCCTGGAACCGGACAATCCCTATCTTTGGTTTCGAAGGGCCAGTTTCGAATTGCGACGTGGCTTGACCAAAGACGCGATGGCGTCGGCAGCCAAATCCAATAGTTTGGCCGGCAAGGACCGTCGGCTGCGGGTCTGGAACTGGGAGTTGATCGCCGATGTTCAGCGGCGCATGGGCAATGAGGCGGGCGTACGTGCCGCTGAGGCGCAGGCGGAAAAACTCAGAAACAAGACCAGATGATCTTGCTCGCCTCTCGGCGTCGACCTTCCGACTTACGCCAATAATCCGGCTACCCGGCCGGCAAGTCTCTGCCGGAATTTTGTCGAACTTCCCCCGTTTAATTATTAAGCCTTTGTAAGGAAAGGTTATTTTCTGCTTCTGCGTGGATGGATCGCATTTTGCTTCGCATGGTTTCAGTGATGCCTGCGCGCCGGTCCGATGGCGCCAGACACTGGTACCTGATTGAGGAAACAGCCTGCGGAGCGAGCCATGGCCGAAGAAGAACTGGAATTGGAAGAGGGCGAAAAGAAGTCGTCCAAGAAAATGATCATCATCATTACCCTAGCGGTGCTGTTGCTGGGTGGCGGCGGTGTGGGCGCCTGGTTGATGTTGTCCGGCGACGAACCTGCTGTGGAAGGGGAGCAGGCCGCCGGCGAAGAGCAGGCGGCTCCGGAGGAAGAAGAACCGACCGGTAAGGAGGCGCTTTACCACCAGTTGCATCCTGCCTTCGTGGTGAATTTTCATGCCAACCCGACAGCACGTTTGATGCAAGTGACCATGGAAGTCATGGCCAAGAGTGACAAATATATCGAGGCGGTGAAAGAGCACGAGCCGCGCATTCGGAACGACCTCCTCATGTTGCTGTCCACCCAGGACCCGGCCTCCCTGCGCAGTCGTGAGGGCAAGGAGAAATTGCAACAGGATGTACTTCAGGCGATACAGGATGTGATACGTGAAGAAACGGGCAAGCCGGGCGTGGAACAGGTCTATTTCACCGCCTTTGTGATGCAGTAATGTCCGTCAACGACCTGCTTTCACAGGAGGAAATCGACGCCCTGCTGCATGGTGTCGACAGCGGTGACGTAGAAACCGAGACGGACGAGGGAGACGCTGCCTCTACCCGCTCCTATGACTTCACCAGCCAGGACCGAATCGTCCGCGGTCGTCTGCCGACCCTGGAGATGATCAACGAACGATTCGCCCGAAATTTCCGTATCAGCACCTTCAATATGTTGCGGCGGTCTTCCGAGATTGCCGTGGGCGGTGTGCAGATGCTGAAGTTCTCCGAATATGTGCACAGCCTGTTCGTGCCTACCAGTCTGAATCTGGTACGTTTCAAACCGCTACGCGGAAAAGCCCTGTTTGTGGTTGAGCCGAAGTTGGTTTTCACCATGGTGGACAATTTCTTCGGTGGCGTGGGGCGCTTTTACAATAAGATCGAAGGCCGCGATTTTACACCCACGGAGCAACGGGTGATCCGCAAAATGCTCGATCTGGCCTTCGCCGATCTGGTGGAGGCATGGAGGCCGGTGATGGACGTGAACTTCGAGTTTCTCAGCTCCGAGGTCAATCCCCAGTTCGCCAATATCGTCAGTCCATCCGAGGTGGTGGTGGTATCCACCTTTCATGTGGAGCTGGAGGGAGGCGGCGGCGATCTACACGTGACCCTGCCCTATTCCATGATCGAACCGATTCGCGAAAAGCTGGATGCCGGCGTGCAGAGCGACCGGGCTGAGAAAGACGAGCGCTGGCAGACTACCTTGCAGGAAGAAATCAAAGGAGCGCGGGTGCGCTTAAACAGTACCGTGGCTCGCCTGGAAAAGCCCTTGAGTTACGTGATGGAGTTCGAGCCCGGCTACATCATCAAATACCTGGACAAGGCCGATACCGTGGTGTTGCGGGCCGAGGATGTGCCGCTGTGCCGAGGGTTGTTGACCAAGAAAAATGGCCGAGCGGCGGTGAAGATCACCGAGTGGATCGACCACCGTGCACCCAAGTCGGACACCATACTTCCGGAGTACGAAGATGAGCGATGAAGACGACGACATCAGCGAAGCCGATGCCATGGATGACTGGGCCGCGGCCATGCAAGAACAGGCCGAGGCGGATGGTCTTGGTGACGACGATGAGGCCGACGCTGACGACGAACCGCCGAAAAGAGGGCGTGACGATATTCGTCTGGAGGCGATTCTCGACATCCCCGTCATGCTGTCCATGGAGATCGGCCACACCGACATCAGCATACGCAATCTGCTTCAACTCACCCAGGGTTCGGTAGTGGAGCTGGATCGTTTGGCGGGTGAACCCATGGATGTGCTGGTCAACGGCACATTGATCGCCCATGGCGAGGTGGTGGTGGTGAACGAAAAATTCGGTATCCGTCTCACCGATGTCATCAGTCCCGCCGAGCGGGTGAAAAAACTCGCCTAGGAAAGCGCCAGATGAAACGCCAATGGAGATGGATCTGGCTCGCGGGCCTGCTCTCGGTTTCCGTGCAGGTGTTTGCGGAGCCCACACTCAAGCCGCCCACGGTGGGGCCGCTGAGCACCGCCAGCCTGTTGCAGACCCTGATGGGGCTGGGCGTGGTTTTGCTGTTCATTCTGTTGCTTGCCTGGTTTGTCCGGCGCAGCGGCACCTTGTCCGCGGCCACCGGTGGTCCGCTGAAGATCCTTGCCGGCCGTTCCCTCGGCCCTCGCGAACGATTGGTGTTGGTGCAGGTGGGTGAGGAGCAGCTGTTGATCGGGGTCGCCCCCGGTCGCGTGCAAACCTTGCACGTGTTGCGCGAGCCGATCTCGGTGGAGAGCGTCAATGCCGGCGGTTTCGCCGAGCGTTTGGGTACGGCGATGAAAAAGGGGCAGGGGACATGATGCGCTGGTTTGCCCTGCTTCTGCTGCTGCCGTCCCTGGCCTTGGCGCAACCGGGCGTGGACGCCATCACTATCACCACAAACCCGGACGGCGGCCAGACCTACTCGGTCACAATCCAGATTTTGGCAGTGATGACGGCCTTGTCGCTGTTGCCGGCCATGCTCATCATGATGACTTCCTTCACCCGCATCGTCATCGTTTTGGCCATCGTGCGTCAGGCCCTGGGGACGGCACAGACACCTTCCAACCAGGTGCTCATCGGCCTCGCGCTTTTCCTGACCTTTTTCATCATGGTGCCGGTGTTCGATGAACTCAACACCCAGGCACTGCAACCGTACTTGAACGAACAGATCCAGGCCGGCGAGGCACTGGAGCGTGCCTCGGTGCCCATCCGTCAGTTCATGCTCAATCAGACTCGGGAGTCCGATCTGGAATTGTTCGCCGACATCTCCAATCACGGCCCGATTGCCGATCCTTCGCAGGTGCCGTTTTCCCTGTTGCTGCCAGCCTTTGTCACCAGCGAATTGAAAACTGCCTTTCAGATCGGTTTCCTGATGTTCATTCCTTTTCTGGTGATCGATCTGGTGGTGGCCAGCGTGCTGATGTCCATGGGCATGATGATGCTTTCGCCGCTGATCATATCGTTGCCGTTCAAGATCATGCTGTTTGTGTTGGTGGATGGCTGGGGGCTGATCATGGGCACCCTGGCCACCAGCTACTACATCTGAGGGTATCGCTGTGGACGCCGAAGCCGTCATCACCGTGGGCCGTGAGGCACTGGAAGTCACCGTTCTGCTGGCCGGTCCCATTCTGGGCGCCGCCCTGATTATCGGCCTGCTTATCGGCATGATTCAGGCGGCTACCCAGATCAACGAAATGACCCTCAGTTTCGTTCCCAAACTGGCCGTGGTGGTGGTGGTGCTGCTCCTGGTGGGGCCGTGGATGCTTAACCTGATCATGGAATTCACCATCCGGCTGATGGAAAACATTCCGCACATCATCGGTTAGCGTCGTGGAGCTCAGCAGCGCCGAAATCGCCGCCTGGGTCGGCACCTTCTTCTGGCCGTTTCTGCGCATCGGCGCCATGCTGATGGCCATGCCGGTGTTCAGTGGCAGGCTGATGCCGGCTCGGGTACGGGTAATCGTCGCGCTGATACTCACCTGGTCCGTTGCGCTGAATCTGCCCCAGGCTCCAGCGGTAGAGCCCTTCAGCGGCCCCGGTATGATGATCACCCTGCAACAGCTCGGCATAGGTTTGTTGATGGGGTTTCTGCTGCAACTGGTGTTTGCTGCTGTCTCCTTCGGCGGTCAGGTCATTGCCTACAGCATGGGCCTGGGATTCGCTTCCATGGTCGACCCGGCCAACGGTGTGCAGGTGCCGGTGGTGTCCCAATATTTCGTCATCATCGTTACGCTTTCGTTCCTGATGCTGGACGGCCATCTGGTGCTTTTCTATCTGGTGGCGGACAGCTTCCGCGCCATGCCCGTGGCTGTTGACGGGCTCACCCGCAACGATCTCTGGAGTATCGTCGCCTGGGGGTCGCAGGTCTTCGCCGGCGGGTTGTTGATGGCCTTGCCCGCGGTCGTCGCCTTGCTGGTGGTGAATCTGACTTTCGGTGTGGTGACGCGAGCGGCTCCGCAATTGAATATCTTCGCTGTCGGTTTTCCCGTCACCATGCTGTTGGGGTTTTGGATTCTTTGGGCGACTTTACCGAACGTGGAAGAGCATTTCAGCAGTCTGTTGAACGATGCTTTCCAGATGATGATCGACAATCTTGGTCTGCGTCCGCCGCCATGATCTTGGAGAGACTTTCAGCGTTCCGGTTGGCTTGTCCGGTGGGCAGAGGCGTTGCGATGCCCACCGCGAACAGCGCGTAGCCGAGGAGGTGGCCCGAACCCATGGCTGAACCCGACAGCGGACAAGAACGCACAGAGGAACCTACCCAGAAAAAGCGCGACGACGCCCGAAAAAAGGGCCAGGTCGCGCGTTCCCGTGAACTCAATACCTGGATCATGATGCTGGCCTCCGCCGGCGGCATGCTCACACTCGGTGGCCCGCTGGTCGAAGGTGTGGTGAAGATACTGGAGCAGGGCTTGACCATCGAGCGGGGCATGATGTTCGAGCCACGTCTCATCATCACCCAATTCGACCGACTCATCATTGACGGGTTGAAGGCCCTGTTCCCTTTCTTCGGTCTGATGCTGTTGGCCGCGATCGTCGGCCCCCTGCTGATGGGGGGCGGCAACTTCTCCACCGAAGCCATGGCGCCGAAATTTTCCAAACTCAATCCCATCAAGGGACTGGGCCGCATTTTTTCGCTGAAAGGGCTGATGGAGCTGGTGAAATCCCTGGCCAAGTTCCTGCTCATCGGCAGCATCGGCGTCGCCTGGTTGTGGTACGAGCGGGACATCTTTCTCGGCCTGGGTGACGAACCTCTGGAACAAGCCCTGCTGCATACCGCCTGGCTGTTGGGCTGGGGATTTCTGGTGCTGGCCGCCTCGCTGCTTTTTCTGGTCGCTATCGACGTGCCGTTCCAACTCTGGGATCACCAACGCCAGCTACGCATGACCCGCCAGGAAGTGCGCGACGAAATGAAAAACACCGAGGGCCGCCCCGAGGTCAAGGGGCGCATCCGCCAGATGCAGCGCGAGATCGCCATGCGCCGTATGATGGAGCAGGTCCCCAAGGCCGATGTGGTCGTCACCAATCCAACGCACTTCGCCGTCGCTCTGCGCTACGACCCGGACACCATGTCCGCCCCGGTCGTGATCGCCAAGGGTGCCGATCTCATCGCCGGCCAGATCCGCTCAGTGGCCCGCCACAACGACATCGTAATCCTCTCCGCCCCGTTGCTGGCCCGTGCGCTGTACTACTCCACCAAACTGGACAAGGAAATCCCTGCGGAACTTTACGTTGCCGTCGCCCAGGTCCTGGCCTACGTTTTCCAGCTACGCGCCGTCCGTCTACACGGCGGCGACATCCCCACGGCCCCCACCGACCTGCCGGTACCTGACAGCATGTACACCGGCCCTGGATGAGACTCTTCCGCCGCCAGAAATATCGCCGGGCGGGGCATGTTGCCCCGTCCGCACGGTTACCGTTTGGGCTGAAATCGGCAGCCCTGCCAGGGTTGGAACCCCTCCCGTTGACCGCCACAATCGACCCCACCAGCCATACGGAACAAAAGGCGACCGCACCCGCCCTGGCCCTTTTGTTCATCAGCAAGGCTTTTTTCCAATCCGATTTCATCGCCTCCGTGGAACTGAGACGGCTGCTGGAGCGCCGACTGCTAGAAAACATCCGTGCCGTTCCGATGATCCTGGACTACTGCGCCTGGCAAACCAACAAGCGCATCGCCGCTCACTACGTCCGCCCGGCGCTGGAAGACGACAATGCGCCGGTACCGCTGCTGGTCTGCATGAACCGCTGGATCGACAAAGACCAACCCCTGCTCGACTTCCTGGCCGGGTAATTGGAGATTACCCCGGTCGGGCATCGCGGTGCTGCCGCATACACCCTTAGTCGGCTTACGCAAAGCCAAGCCGACCTACCCGTCTTCCCAACGAAAACCGAACATCCTGATAGAAGCGAGCGGTGTGCCGGGTATCTGCGTAGGGAATTTCTGCGCCAGGGGAGGCGTAGTCAAGCTACACGGAAGTATCCATGCGTTTCCCGGAGCAGATACCCGGCGTGCCGCGGATGGGCGGCACAGTCTTGGGGCTAACACTCCCCGCCAAAAACTCGCCAGCCCGCTCCGCACGGCATACAATCTTGCCCAAATTTCTCAACCTCCGGAAAAGAGGGTTCGAATGACTATCGAGATTGACTGCGATCTGCTGGCCAGGTCGGCGTTGGGGCAGGAGCTGGAGCGGGGTGAGTGTGAGGTGCTGGCCACCGTCATGGGGGTTCGCAAACTCAAGGCTGGCGAGGTCTTGGTCAATGAGGGCGACAAGGACACTACCTTGTTCGTGCTCGTCGATGGGCAACTGTCGGTTGTCGGTACGACCAACGGCAAAGAATCCAGCATCTACAAGATGAAACCCGGCGAAGTGGCGGGTACCCGCGCTTTCGTCGACCGTGCTCCCCGCAAAGCGACCCTCAAGGCCATGAGTGACGCCACTGTTTACACCATGGAGCCTGGCCCCTTCGAATCCCTCTTGGACGCGCACCCCCGTGTGGTTTACAAGGTGATGCGCGGCCTTTTTTGCATTACCCATACCAATCTGATGCGCATGAATGTGGAGAGCAAGGAACTGTCCGATTACATCCAGCGGACCGGCCGACGGTTCTGATCTTTCCTGGTCCGACTCTCCACAGCCGTTGACAACGATCAACGGCTTCGCTCCGCTTCGGCCATGCCGTTTGGCGGTTTTGACCGGTTATCTGGTACCATTCCGCCGATTTAACGGGGCAGCCGACCCCGTCCGGGTACTCCAACACGTCATGACGCAATCCAATGCCGCACGTCAATCGCCTTCGTCCCCGCGACCGGAGGGCGATCTGCCGCCCAGTCTGGTGGCCCGCGATCTGGAATGCGTGCGTGATGATCGCGTGCTGTTCACCCGGCTCTCCTTCGAGCTGCGCAGCGGCGGCATTCTGCAACTGGAAGGCCCCAACGGCTCCGGCAAAACCAGCCTGCTGCGGATACTCTGCGGCCTGCGCCTGCCCGATGCGGGCGAGATCCTCTGGTGCGGGGAGTCGACCTCCGATCTGGCGGGCGAGTTTCATCGTGACATCGCCTACGTCGGTCATCTGGCCGGTATCAAGCGCGAACTGACGCCGCTGGAGAATCTGCGCGTCACCATCGGACTTGGCAGGCCACGCGATGGCGTCGACCTGGAACAGGCCCTCGACGAAGTAGGGCTGTATGGCTTCGAAGACGTGCCGGTGCGAAACCTGTCTGCCGGCCAGACCCGGCGCGTTGCCTTGGCTCGACTGCTGGTGGCCCGCGCAAAACTCTGGGTGCTGGACGAGCCCTTCACCGCGCTGGATCGCAAGGGTGTGGCCTATGTGGAGCGACTGTTGGAACGCCATACCGCCGAAGGGGGTCTGATAGCCTTGACGACGCATCACACGGTCAACGTCAGCGACACCCAGGTACAGATTTTGAACCTTTCCGAGCCCCGATTTCGGCCGGAATGAAACGAAACCAAGAATGAGTTCACCTTCCATGAGCCGCGCCTTTGTCACCCTGGTGAAGCGCGATCTGCTGCTGGCCTTCCGCCATCGTTCGGAACTGGCCAATCCTATTTTGTTCTTCATCCTGGTGGTGAGCCTGTTTCCCCTGGGCGTGGGCCCGGAACCCAATCTGCTGCAATCGCTGGCGGCTGGCGTGATCTGGGTGGCGGCGCTGTTGTCCTCCTTGCTGTCGCTGGATGGCATTTTTCGCTCCGATTTCGAGGACGGCTCCCTGGAACAGATCCTCATGAGCGCTCACCCCATTTCCCTGCTGGTACTGGCGAAGGTCCTCGCGCACTGGTTGATCACCGGCCTCCCGGTGATTCTGGTTGCCCCGCTGCTGGGCGTACTGATGCAACTGCCGGCCGACGGCATCGGTGTGTTGATGATCACCCTGCTGTTGGGCACGCCCTTCGTCAGCCTGGTAGGCGCCATCGGCGTGGGTTTGACCGTGGGTTTGCGCCGGGCGGGAATGGTGCTGTCACTTTTGGTGTTTCCTTTGTATATCCCTCTGCTGATCTTCGCCGCTGGCGCGGTGGACACGGCCATGACCGGCTTCCCCATCGGGGGGCATCTGTCCCTGCTGGCGGCCCTGCTGGTGGGGGCCTTGACTCTGGCACCGCTGGCAACGGCGGCCTCGCTGCGTATCAGCCTCAACTGACGCGGGAAAAGTAACGATGTGGCTTTGGTTTCACAAACTGGGTTCTCCCCGGTACTTCTATGACACCGCGGGCAAGTTCATCCCCTGGCTGGGCGGACTATGCGCTGTGCTCATGGTGTGGGGGCTTTACGGCGGCCTGGTACAGGCGCCGGCGGACTATCAACAGGGTGACAGCTACCGCATCATCTTTATCCATGTGCCGGCGGCGGCGCTATCGTTGAGTGTGTATACCTTCATGGCGGTCTGCGGCGCCATCGCTCTGATCTGGCGTATGAAACTTGCCGAGGTGATGCTGATCAGCGCAGCCCCCGTGGGAGCCTCATTCACCTTCATCGCGCTGGTTACCGGTTCCTTGTGGGGCAAGCCCATGTGGGGGACATGGTGGGTCTGGGACGCGCGGCTCACCTCCGAGCTGATTCTGCTGTTTCTCTATCTCGGTGTGATTGCCCTGTATGGCGCGATCGAGGACAAGCGCAACGCCGGCCGGGCCGTTTCGGTGCTCAGTATCGTCGGCGTGGTCAACATCCCGATCATCAAGTATTCCGTGGAGTGGTGGAACACCCTGCATCAGGGTTCCACCATTCTGAAATTCGACACCCCCTCCATCGACCCCGCCATGCGCACGCCATTGATCGTGATGCTGCTGGCCTTTGGCCTGTATTTCGGTGCCGTGGTATTGATGCGCGCCCGAGCCGAGGTGCTGGAGCGCGAACGCAACAGCAAATGGGTGCAGGAACTGGTGCAAAGCCGATGAGTCTAACGGAATTCCTTCACATGGGCGGCTATGCGTTTTACGTATGGACCTCCTATGCCATAGCCTTCGTCGTTCTGGTCGTCATGGTTGTGGCGCCCATACTCCATCGTCGTCGATTGTTGGCCGATTTCGCCCGTAAGGCGAGACGGACCAGGAGAGAATCATGACGCCCAAGCGCAAAAAACGTCTGTATCTGGTCTTGTTGCTCCTGATGGGTATCGGCACTGCCGCCGGTCTGGCGCTCAATGCCTTCGAAGAGAATCTCTTGTTCTTTTTCTCCCCTGCGCAGGTGATGGCGGGAGAGGCGCCCCAGGACAAGACGATCCGTGTCGGCGGGTTGGTGGTGAATGGCTCGGTACACCGCGAGGAAGGCAGCCTGGCCGTGCAGTTCGATCTGACCGACCAGAGCGACACCATGACGGTGGTCTACAGCGGTATTTTGCCCGATCTGTTCCGCGAGGGGCAGGGTATCGTTGCCAAGGGCAGGCTGAGTGGGGGCGGGGTTTTCCTGGCCGACGAAGTGCTGGCCAAACACGATGAAAACTATATGCCGCCCGAGGTTGCCGATGCCCTCAAGACGGCACACAACAAAGGGGTGGAAGGCATGAAAAGCGGGACGGTGATGCAATGATTCCCGAAGTAGGTCACTTTGCACTCATCCTCGCCTTGGTGATGGCGGTCGTTCAGTCGTTTTTTCCCTTGGTCGGAACCATCAGTGGCCCGCGGTCCTGGGCCTATTTGGCCAGACCCGCTGCCTGGGCACAGTTCACTTTCTTGATGATTGCCTTTTTTGCCCTGGTGAACGCCTTCCTCAGCGACGATTTTTCTGTGCTGTATGTGGCGCAGAATGGCAATTCCGCGTTGCCCACCATCTATAAGATCTCCGCGGTCTGGGGGGCGCACGAGGGTTCCCTGCTGCTGTGGGCCCTGATTCTGTCCGGCTGGACCGTGGCGGTGGCCGCCTTCTCTCGCAAGCTGCCCCATGACATGGTTGCCCGGGTGCTGGCGGTGATGGGTTTGGTGAGTATCGGCTTTCTGCTGTTCATGCTGCTTACCTCGAATCCCTTCGACCGGATCTTTCCGGTGCCACAGGAGGGCAGGGACCTCAATCCCTTATTGCAGGATTTCGGACTCGCCATTCATCCGCCGATGCTCTACATGGGCTACGTCGGATTTTCCGTGGCCTTTGCCTTCGCCATTGCTGCGCTGATCGCCGGCAAACTGGATTCTGCCTGGGCACGCTGGTCCCGACCCTGGACGACCGTCGCTTGGGCTTTTCTGACCGTCGGCATTGCCTTGGGCAGCTGGTGGGCCTATTACGAGTTGGGCTGGGGCGG
>JAGRGI010000064.1 GCA_020445565.1 Chromatiales bacterium | reverse complement strand
CTGATCCGCAACCTGATGATCGCCGCTCAATATGTGCACGATCACGTCATGCACTTCTACCACCTGCACGCTCTGGACTGGGTGGACGTGGTATCGGCCCTGAGCGCCGATCCGGCCAAGACCTCGGCCCTGGCGCAGTCCATCAGCCATTGGCCGAAATCCTCGCCGGGTTACTTCTCTGACATGCAGAAGAAGCTCAAGACCTTCGTGGAGGGAGGCCAACTGGGTATCTTCGCCAATGCCTACTGGGGGCATCCGGGTTACAAGCTGCCGCCGGAGGCCAACCTCATGGCGGTATCACACTACCTGGAGGCACTGGCCTGGCAACGGGACGCGGCCAAGATACTCACCATCTTCGGTGGCAAGAACCCCCACCCGAATTTTCTGGTCGGCGGTGTTCCCAGCCCCATCGATCTGGACTCCGATTCCGCCATCAACGCGGAACGACTGGCCAAGGTGCAGGACATCATCGACAGGATGCGCGAGTTCGTGGACTTGGTCTATCTGCCCGATACCCTGGCCATCGCCGGCTTTTACAAGGATTGGTTCGAACGCGGCGAGGGCACGCGCAACTTCCTCACCTACGGGGATTTCCCCGAACACGGCATGGACGATCCGAACAGCTACCTGATTCCGCCGGGTGTCATCGTCGATCGGGATATTTCCACCATTCGCCCGGTGGATCTGAATGCCGCCGACGAGATCCAGGAATACGTGGCCCATTCCTGGTACGACTACGGCGGCGGCAAGAAACAGGGGCTGCACCCCTATGCGGGCGAGACCGAACTCAACTACACCGGCCCGAAACCGCCCTATGAACACCTGGACGTGTCCCAAAGCTATTCCTGGCTGAAATCGCCCCGCTGGCGCGGCCGCCCCATGGAGGTCGGTCCTCTGGCTCGGGTGCTGATGCTTTACGCCAAGGGCCACGAACAGACCCGCGAACTGGTCGGCAGCACGCTGCGCACGTTGGGTCTGGAGACACGGCATCTGTTCTCCACCATGGGCCGCACCGCCGCCCGCACGCTGGAAACCAAGATCATTGTCGATGCCATGCAGACCTGGTACGACAACCTGGTCGCCAATATCAAGGCTGGCGACACCAAGACCTTCAACGAAGTGCTTTGGGACCCTTCCACCTGGCCCGCCACCGCCAGGGGCGTGGGCTTCATGGAGGCCCCACGGGGCGCCCTGGCCCATTGGATCGTCATCGAGAATGGCCGTATAGGCAACTACCAAGCGGTGGTCCCCAGCACCTGGAACGCCGGCCCGCGCGACGCCGAAGGCTATGCCGGACCCTACGAGGCAGCCCTTCAGGACAACCACGATCTGCATGACCCCACCAAGCCGTTGGAGATCCTGCGTACCATCCACAGCTTCGACCCCTGCATCGCCTGCGCCGTGCACGTAACCGACCCGACGGGCGAGGAGATGGTGCGCGTGAAGGTACGCTGAGGCGAACCGATCAGGGTTCGCCGAGGATGTAGCCGAGATCGAGTTCGACTTCCTCGAACGGCGGAATCCGCGCCGCGGATTCCCCGGAAATGGTTTTCACCACCCGCTAACCCTCATCGGCGAGTTGGTGGGCGATCAGCACCCGATCTTCGGGCCAGAACAACCAGTAAAAGGGCACCTGATGGCGTTGCAACAGCCGGAACAGATGTGGCGTGTCCTTGCGTTCGTGACCGGGCGAGACGATCTCGCAGAGCCAATCGGGCGGCAGGTCGATCACTCCACGGGGGCGTTGCGGCATGCGTTTCTTGCGCCAGCCGGCGATGTCATGACTGGGACATTGGTGTGCTTCGCAGGCCGACACTGGCCTCAGTTATGATCCACCAGTCGCCGGGGCTGGCAGATTCCGTTGACCCTCCCCAGTTCCACGGGAGTGCGATTTTGCACGGCGCCATGCTCCGGGCGTGCCATCGGCCGGCGAACGATCTCGCCGTTGATCAGTTCGACGCGTTCTTCCGGCGAGAGCAGGAGATCGTCGACTGTTTTGAGGTTGTAGACTTCCATAAGAGGAGAATCTGGCGGGTTCGGTCTAACGTGGCTCGGGACCACGGATAAGCATAGCTTGGTTGAAGATCCGCTTCATCCATTCGAAATCCTCATGAGCGATGGGGTACACTTAAGCCCGTAAACGCCTTGTGATCGTGACTGGCCAGCGGCGCGTCAGGATGCCGCATCCATTGCGCAGGATATGGCGTTGTATGGGGCAAAGGCCCATTTTTCACCGCCTTGTCGGGAGGCTGCTATGCGCTGGTTGACTTCAAATACGCAGTTTTTGTTGTCCGGCTTGATGATTTTCGCCGTTACCACGGCATACGCCGGTGATGCCGTCACCTCTTTCTATGACCGGGAACCGACCGCCGATGAGATGATCCGCAACCTTACCGGGGGCGGAACGCCGGCGGACGCCGATCTGCCGGAGGGCCTGTTGCCGGATGCCACGGACGTTACCCCCGCCGTCAGCTATCGGGGCATCCGCATCATCAATGCCACCAGTGCCAAACCGAACGAGACGACCGAGGTATCCAGCGTCGCTGCCGATCCTTCTCCGCCACCGGCGGAACCGGCGCGCAATGGCTGCTCGATTCGTGGCAAGCCCATCGCCCTGAAGGTGGAGTTCGCCAGCGGTTCGGCGCGAGTGGACGGCGGCTCCGTTCCTGTGCTGCACGAGTTGGCCAAGGCCATGAACAGTCCGGCATTGGAAAATTGTATCTTCTCTGTTGAGGGTCACACCGATTCGGTCGGCGACGCCTCCTACAATTTGCGCCTCTCCTGGGATCGCGCCCTTTCCGTCAAGCATCAGCTCATAGGCGAGAGTGTCGATCCCCTGCGCATGGCTGTGGTGGGCCGCGGTGAGCAGGAACCCCTGGTCACCGAAAATCCGCGGGATGCCCGTAACCGTCGTGTCCAGGTCCGTATCGTCGGGCAGAAATAGACTTCCCACGCCGGGGTAAGCGATGCCTAAACGACTGAGTATTCCGCTAGCGGCTTTGGCCGCTAGCGTGCTGTTTGTTTCACCCCTCTGGTCGCCGCCCGCAGAGGCGCAACGCGCGCAGTTCATGCGCAACAGTGTCACCAGCACCGCGCGCATGATACGTCAGCAGGTTCGCCAGGCACTCAAGCCGACCTTGAAGGTGCGCCGCGGGGCCATCGATAGGGTGGCCGGCATGACGGCAACACCCGATACCCGCTATTTGACGTCCTCACTTTCCGATCGCAGCCTGCGTGTCTGGGACTTCAAACTGGGTACCCAGGCCGCCACTGTGCAAGCACCGGCGGGCGATCTCACCGCCGTGGCCCTTACCGATGGCGGCGAGTACCTGCTCGCTTTGTCCAATAGCAATGCCTACGTCACGGATCTGACCGACGATGGCCTGTATCCCGTACCCTTGAACGGTGTCAGCACCCTGGCTGCGCTGGGTAACGAGCGGGCCGTCTTTGGTACGGAATCCGGTGAAATCGTGCTTTGGAGCCTGGTGGAAGGCAAGAGCGTGGCAACGTTGAACCTGGGGTTGGGGCCGCTGCAAACCCTGAGTGTACAGGCGGACCGGGTGTTGGCCGGCGCTCGCGGCGGGTTCGCCCAGGTGGTTGTGGTGCCGAACGGTATGTACAAACGCCGGGCCTGGCCCAGGGGCCGTGGCGAGCATCGCCAGGCCGAACCCCTCGGCGAGGGCAGTGCCATCGTTCTCGACGCCGATGGCAGCTTGTACCGCCTCGACCTGGATCGCGGTGCGATGGCCTGGAACAAGTCGGGTTACCGACACCTGGCCCCGGTAGCCAAGGGCAGGATTCTCGCCGTCAGTGAGTCTGGTTCGGCCCGTTTGCTCGATGTCGACACAGGCGCCGTGCTCAAGGAGTTTCCTGCCTCGGCGGGCAAGGCAGGTACGGCAACCTGGCTGCGCAGCGGCGAACTTGCCGCGGTGGCAGGCGATTCAGGCGAGGCCCGAATCTATGGGCAGGACGGTGATGCACCGGCATTGCGTTTACTGTTCACGGAAACCGGCTGGGCGGCGGTGGATGGAAAGGGGCGTTACGATGGCGATGTCACGGCGTTCTCGGATGTGGTCTGGGACGCCGAAGGCGAGGAGTTGGAGATCGACCGCTTCGCCGAGAACTACTACGAACCCGGTGTGGCGGCAAAACAGGCGGGCCCGGAACCGGCCCCGATGATCGTGAAACCTCCCAAACCGGTGGAAGAGGGCATCTATACGCCGCCGGTGGTGAAGATTCGCCACGATGGTGCCAGCCTGCGCGGTGACGAGTCATTCCGCGTCGAAATCAGCGCGACTCTTGACGCCACCGGGGTAAAGAACGAGGTGGGCCGGCTGGCGGTGTTCCACAACGGCAAACGCCTCTGGAATGAGGCCATTGAAACACTGGGCGTCGAGGAAAAGGACGGCAAGACCCATTGGCGCTGGCGAGCCACCATGACCGCCATCACCGGGCCGAATCGCGTCGAGGCAAACCTGCCGGGCTGGAACGGCATTCAGGGGCAGGCAAAGCCGCTTACGCTGCAGGCCCGCCGTGGCGCTAAAGAACCGGCGCTCTTTGTCGCCAGCTTCGGAATCAACCTCTATCAAAACGCCGATCTCAATCTCAATTATGCGGTTGCCGATGCTCAAGCCATGCGGGATGCCTTGTTGAAACTGGGTGAAGATCGATTTGTGAAGAGCGAATCGGAACTGGTGCTGGATGCCGATGCCAAGCGGGTCTTCATCCTCAAGGATCTCGGTGATGCGCAGGACCTGGAGCCCCAGGACCGTCTGATCGTGTTCCTCTCGGGCCATGGCCGGGCCATCGGCGACGAGTGGTATTTCATGCCCTATGACACCACCAGCATCGAAGATGATTTCGTGGTGCAACGTTCGGGCATCAGCTCCAGCAAGCTTGCGGAGCTGCTGACAGCCCTGCCTGTGCGCCAGATCGTGGTCATCGTCGACTCCTGTCAATCCGGCGCCGCGATCGAGCAATTCAACAATTTCGTGCAGCGACGTTCCCTCAAACGCCTGTCAGATGAAACCGGCGTGCATGTGCTGGCTGCCACACGTGCGGACCAACTGGCCCCGGAGTATGCCGAACTGGGGCATGGCATCTTCACCTATACCTTGCTCAATGGCCTGAAGATCAACGCCAAGGGTTACCGCAATGCCGATGTCGCCCCGCGTGATGGCAAGGTGATGGTGGACGAACTGCGTCGCTATACTGAAGTCTACGTCCCGCGCCTGGCCAGGGCACTGGACAAACGTCGCCGATCGACTATCGATACGACCAAGGGCGTGTTATTGGATCGCGTTCCTGTTACCCCTGTGGCAAGCCTGATGGGTCAGGACTTTGCCATGGATTGAGATTTCGTCCCGCTTTGCCGATACCTCTGCGCTCAAGCGGACCGACCCCAGAGCGTTTCCACGCACAACAAAATAAAGGTGGCCATTGATGATCAAGAAGTACATTGCCAAACCGACGCTCCTGGCGAGCGCCGTCGCTGCGACCATCGCCTCAGCCAATGTCCAGGCATACAGCTTCCTGACGCTGTACGATGCAGGCTCCACAACCACGGAAGACGTAAGCTTTCCTGACGAGCTGGATACTGCCTTGCAGGCATCGGGATTTGCCGGCAGCCAATTCGCCTATGGTTTTTTCGGTGCCGGCAACTTCGATAACGTTGCTGGTGGAACGACTAACGCGCCACCCTATTTGAGCGTGTTTTTCAGCGTCGAAGAACAAAACGTCAATCTGTTTCGCACGGCCAGTGAATTCGCGGCCTTCGAACTGGACGCCAATGGCAATCTGCTGGACCAGAGCGGTAACCAGCTCATCGTCCATGTGAGTTTTGGCGATATCGTCGGTGATACCGTTACCGCCTCGTCCGGCTTTGTGACTCAACAGGCGGTCAGTCAGCTGAACATCTCCAGCCTGGGGGGACAGGTGCAGGACCCGGTTGCCGATGATGCGCTGACTATCATCTCTTCGGTCTTTCCGCAGGGTGCGGGCGTGGCCTTCGATAGTGTCGCGGGCACGGTTCGCACCATTGATGAAAACGGTTTGGACATCATTCTCGAGTCCAACCGGGCCCTGGTCGCGGCCAATACCGATACGGCCAGCGTGATTTCAACACTGCAAGACCACAACACACGTGTTTCCATACCCACCGGTCAGGTCAATATGACGGACACCGCGGGCCACACCCTGGCCTTTGTCGGTAAGAATTCCGATGGCGATCTGGTCGGTGTTTATTACGATGAGGCCAGCGCCTCCTTCGTGCGCACCGATGTGGCCTCGATTGAGTTCGATGCCAACAGCGGCGACACCGACAAGCTCGTGGAGATCGCCCTGGGGACCGGGGGTATCGTGGTCGATGACGACGAAGCGAATGCCCTGGATTCGCTGGTGGGCGATCAGGCCGTAACCAACGAAGCGATCGCCTTCCTGTTGGATCTTGGCGGCATCGTGGTCGTCGAACCGCCGATCACCGAGGAAATGACCGTGGAGGTGCAAGAGGAACTCATTGAGGAAACCACCACCGCCGAAATTCGTAATCAGACCCGTAACACCGTGGCCGTGCTGAAAAGCCATATCAAGTCGCTGCGCACCGCCTTTGGACAGTTCTCCATCAGCCAAGCCAACTACGGCCAGGTCAGCGGTTTGAATGCCGGTGACGAAACCGGCGGCGTTACCGGTTTGGCGGTGTGGGTGACTCCTCTCTACAACCGCCTTGAAAACGACGATCGCAGCTCGCCCAGCGGCGGTTTTGACGGCACCCAGAAGACCTTGATGCTGGGTGCGGACTATGTGCTTTCCTCCGATCTGGTGGCCGGCGTTTCAGTGGAGTACGTGGAAAACGAGACCGATCTGAACGACGGCGGCAGCCGAGATTCCGACGGGATCTATGCCAACCTCTATACTGCTTACCAGTTGCTGCCCACTACCATTCTTTACGGCCAGATCGGCTACGGCCACGGCAGCAATGACATCGCCAGTGTCTCAGGCACTACCTTGGTGAAGGGCGACTACGACTCCCAGCGTGTCAGTCTCAGCCTGGGTGCGATCCATACCTACCAGCTTAGTGAAAACATGCTCGGCACGGTGGATATCGGCTACATCTACTCTGTGGAGGACGGCGATAAGTACACCGCCACCGATGGCAGCGAAGTCGATCCAGGGCGTGTCCACTTCAGCCAGTTGGCCAGCAATGCCGAGTTGGCATACTTGTTTGGACAGGATATTCAGGTCTACGGCACGGTCGGTTACGAAATGGACATTCAGGGCGACGAACAAAGCGATCCCAATGGCGCCGTTGTCGGTGTGGGCGGTCGTTGGTACAGCGAAGGTGGCTTCAATGCCGAACTCAGCTACAACCGCCGCCTGCTGCGCGACGACCAGGATGACTACACCGCCAGCCTGACCCTGCGCTACGCCTTCTGACGAGGTGAACTCCATCCCCTGCCAGGGTTTCAGACCCTGGCAGGGATCGCTTACAACATCCCCTGAAACAGCTCCACCTGCACGGTCTCCCCCGGCTCCACCGTCTCACGCTCGGCCGGCAGTACGATAAAGCAATTGGCCAGACTCATGGAGCGCAGGATGCCGGAACCCTGTCTGCCGGTGCTGCGCACGCTCAGCGTGCCGTCCGGCCGGCTCTCGACTATGCCCCTGGTAAACTCGGCACGGCCGGCGCGTTTGCGCAAACGTTCGCTGCATACCGCCGTGAGCCGAGCAAACTGGTCCGGCGTTTCCGCCCCAGCCAAGCGCAGCAGGGCCGGGCGCACAAACTGGTGGAAGGTCACCATCACCGCCACGGGATTGCCGGGCAGACCGAAGAACAGGGTACTGCCGAGTTGGCCGAAGGCCAGTGGACGCCCCGGCTTCATGGCGATTTTCCAGAAACCCACCTGGCCCAGGCGGGCAAGGATCTCGCGGGTGAAATCCGCCTCGCCGACGGAAACGCCGCCGGTGCTGATGACCACGTCGGCATCCCCGGCCGCCGCAGTCAAGGTTTCTTCAAGCGCACCCTTGTCGTCACCAACCACCCCCAGATCCAGCAGGTCCACCCCCATGCGGCTCAACATGGCATACAGGGTATAGCGGTTGCTGTCATAGATCTGTCCCTCGTCCAGGGGCGTACCGATGCCGCGCAGTTCGTCGCCGGTGGAGAGAAAGGCGACCCGGGGTCGACGCCGGACGCCGATCTCGGCGAAGCCAAGTGAGGCCAGCAGGCCCAGGTCCGCGGGCGTCAGCAGTCTGCCAGCACACAGCGCGACCTCGCCCTCGGCCAGGTCCTCGCCGGTGGCGCGCACGTTTTGTCCTGTACGATGGCCGCTACCCACGCGAAGCACGTCGCCCGTGGCGACGACCTGTTCCTGAATCACCACGCTGTCACTGCCCATCGGCATCACGCCACCGGTCATGATGCGAACCGCTTCGCCAGACCCCAATGGACCGCCATAGGGTGTACCCGCATAGCTCTCCCCGATGATCCGAAGCGAAACCTCGCCCTCGGCGGGCAGGTCCGCGCCCTGAACGGCGTAACCATCCATGGCCGAGTTCGTCCGCGGCGGTACATTGATGGGTGAGATGACATCGTCTGACAACACCCGGGCCAGGCCCTGGCGAATCGCCACGCGCTCGGTACCGGTGACGGGGTCGGCGTGCGCCAGAATGCGTAGGCGGGCCTGCTCGACCGACAGGCTGCCGGGCTCGAAGGGATCGGCACAACTGGGCTGGGCGGGTATGGTTGAATCGTTCATGGCAGGTACTGTTGGAAAAAAACAGGATCGATCAACGCAAATAGGCCTCTATCCGCGTCCGATCCTCGGGTGTGTTGATATTCAGAAACATGGTGTCCCGGTCGGCGAAGTCTACTTTGGCGACACGGTGGCGCGCGTACCAGAGGTCGATTTTGCGTTCGCCGGCCTCAAGGAATTGCCGCAGGCTGTCTGCCAGCTCCGGGCGCAAAAGCGTGAAGACCGGTTGCGACCGTCCGGCTCCCTCGGCCACGGCCAGCTCGGCATCCGCGCTGAGCAGGGCCTCCTGCATACGCTGCCGATAGTCGTGGGCGAGCAGGGGAGAATCGCAGGGAACGGTCAAAACCGCCATACCCTCGGCGGCGAGCAAGGTACTCAACATACCCGCCAGTGGCCCGGCGAACTCGCCGATGACATCGTTAATGACCGGGCAGCCGCAAAGCCGGCGATACGCCTCGGCGTTGCGATTGGCGTTGACCAGCAAATGCTCCACCTGCGGCCGCAGTGCATCGGCGATGCGAGCCGCCATCGGTACGCCGCCCACGTCGAGCAGCCCTTTGTCCTGCCCGCCCATGCGCCGCGCCATGCCGCCGGCCAGGATGACGCCGGTGACGGGGATGTCTTGTTGAATCATGGCGGGGATTATCGGCCAGGTTGCGGTGCGAACAAAATTCTCCCGGCCATCCTGCCCGTCGTTTGAGGCAGATCATCTTTATGTGGCGCAGACACTGTGTTCGGCGCCTTTCCCCCTAAAGCCCGCCGGAATCGTTGACGACAGTCTTGCCGTATCGTTTTCACCGCGGCGGTCGGAAGGCTGCCTGAATCCTGGAGATTCAACGAATGCCCAATCTCATCTCTTTGCGCCTGTCATTTCGTTTCGCGCTCTTGTTTGTTGTCATCTGCCTATTGATCGCCAGCGTCAGCCCGGCCCTGGCCGAAGGCCCGACATCCGCCGAATACGGCGTGGTACTCAACCTCTCGGGCAAGCAGCGCATGCTCTCCCAGAAGATGAGCAAGGAAATCATGCTGGTGGCCCTGGACGTGGACAAGGACGCCAATCTGGCCAGTCTGGAACAGACGTCCGCCTTATTCGACAAGACCCTGAAGGGCCTGCGCAACGGCAGCGATGAGTTGCGCCTGCCGCCCACCAGCAGCGGGCGCATCCTGCGGCAGCTCGACAAGATCGACGGCATCTGGGCGGCGTTCTATCCCGTGGTCCAGGGAGTTATCGCCGCCAAATCGGCCACCAGGGACCAGGTGGCCAAGATTGCCGAGATGAACCTGCCTCTGCTCAAGGAGATGAACAAGGCCGTGGGTCTGTATGAGAAAGACGCCAAGGCCGGCGGTCTGAAGGCCGCACCGGGTCTGGCGGCGACCATCAATCTCTCCGGCAAGCAGCGCATGTTGACGCAGAAGATGAGCAAGGAGTTTCTACTGGTCGCCTACGGCCATCAACGGGAGGACAACAAGCTCTCTCTGCTGGAGACCTACAGCCTGTTCGAGCGCACCTTGAAAGGTCTTCGCGATGGCGACGACACCTTGGGGTTGCCCGGCACCAAGCCCCAGGCCATTCGTGATCAACTGGCGGTGGTGAACGGCCTTTGGGCCAAGTTCAAGCCCATCGTCGAATACGGTGCCGACTTCAAGACCGGCGATATTGCCATGGACAAGGTCCAAGAGCTGGCCAAGACCAATCTGCCCCTGCTGGCGGAGATGAACAAGGCCGTCGGCATGTACGAGAAGGAAGCGGCCAAGTGATGATCTGCGATCCGCGTGTAGTTCTCCGGGGTGTCCGATGACGATAAAAACGAAACTACTGGGTGGTGGCGCGCTGATCAGCCTGCTGCTGATCGGCGTGCTGGGCCTGACGGTCTATACCTTCGGTAGCCTCAGCGGTGGCTTCGCGGCGGTGGTGGCGAAGTCGGCGACCGGGGTACAGAACTCCCAGACCACCGAACGCAATATCGTCCGTGCCGACAGTGACCTGTCGGAGATCTCCAGCGGGATGCTGGCGGTGGTCGACGACATCAACAACACCAACATGCAGGTACGGGTGCTGGAGCGTAAGATAAAGTCGCTGTCCGCCACCTTGCGCGATTTGACCGAGACGGTCGGCGAGGCGGCGGAGGAACTGCCCGATGGCGACGCCCGCTATGCGGTGGAAGACGTGGCCGACGCCGTCGGCGATATCGAGGAAACGATGCGGCGCGAGGCATTGGTGAGCCTCACGCGTACCGTCAGCAAGATGGAAGATTTCACCCGCAACATCGCCTCCCAGGTGGAGGGCATCGAAGCCTTGAGCGGTGAGTTGGGGGCGGTCCGGACCCTGAGTGCCGATGTGGTGCAGGCGAATCAGGCGATTCGTTCCCTCTCCCAGGCGTTCAGCGGCGACATCGCCCTGTCCAGAAACGCGATCGGCGGCGTGCTGCTGCTCACCGTGGCCTTGGTGCTGATCGGTGCCGCGGTGATCATCCGTTCGATCACCCGGCCACTCAATCGCGCCAATCAGATTGCCGGCGGTATCGCCGCCGGGAACCTGGATCAGCAGGTGGACATCACCGGCGAGGACGAGATAGGTCAATTGGGCCAGTCCATGGCGATCATGATTCAGAACCTGAAACAGGACATCGAACAGACCCGGCATCGCGCCGACGAGGCATCGCGCATCCAGGTCGCCCTGGACAACGTCTCCAGCAGCGTGATGATGGCGGACAACGAACGCACAATTCTCTATCTGAACCACGCCGCCCAAGACCTGTTCAAGCAGGCCGAGGCGGATATTCAGTCTGAACTGCCCAAGTTTCAAACAGCCTCTCTGTTGGGCACCAGCATCGATGTTTTCCACACCACGGCCAGCGATTCGGCCCATTTGCTGGATGGCCTGGAAAAGCGTCACAGCGCGGAATTCGCCTTGGGCGGTCGTACCTTTCGGGTGGTCACCAATCCGGTGGTCAACGACGATGGCGAACATTTGGGCACGGCCCTGGAGTGGAACGAACGCAGTGCCGAGGTGGCGGTGGAATCCGAGGTGGAATCCATCGTCGCCGCGGCCCGCGCCGGCGACCTGTCGAAGCGTATACTTATCGACAACAAGCAGGGCTTTTTCCGCCAGTTGGGCGAAGGCATCAATGCCCTGATCGACCAGGTGGCACGCATCTTCAATGAACTCTCCGGTGTGATGGGCGCCATGGCCGACGGCGACCTGACCCGCCCCATGCAAGGGGAATACCGCGGTTCCTTCGACGAACTCAAGGGCCATGTGAACGCCACCCTGCAAAAGCTCAGCGCCATTCTCCGACAGCTGCGCGATGCCATGGACGAGATGCAGACCGGCGCCAATGAAATCTCCACCGGCAACGACACCCTGCGCACGCGCACCGAGCAGCAGGCCAGCAGCCTGGAGGAAACGGCCTCGTCCATGGAGGAGCTGACCTCCACGGTGCGCAACAACGCTGACAACGCCCAACAGGCCAATCGGCTCGCCAGCGATGCCCGCCAGAAGGCGGAGCAGGGCGGCGTGGTGGTCAGCCGGGCGGTGCAGGCGATGCAGGCGATCAACGCCTCCAGCCACAAGATCGCCGAAATTATCGGCGTGATCGACGAAATCGCCTTTCAAACCAATCTCCTGGCACTCAATGCCTCGGTGGAGGCCGCCCGCGCCGGTGAGCAGGGGCGGGGATTTGCAGTGGTCGCCACCGAGGTCCGCAACCTCGCCGGCCGCAGCGCCACCGCCGCCAAGGAGATCAAGGAACTGATCGACGACTCCGGCGAGAAGGTCCGCCTCGGCAGCGACCTGGTGAGCGAATCGGGCAACACCCTGGAAGAAATCGTCGGCGCCGTGCAAAAAGTGGGCGACATCATCGCCGAGATCGCCGCCGCCAGCGCCGAACAATCGGCCGGCATCGAGCAGGTCAACAAGGCCGTCACCGACATGGATGGGATGACCCAGCAGAATGCCGCCCTGGCGGAACAAGCCTCTGCCGCTGCGACGTCCATGTCCGACAAGGCGCAGCGGCTTAATGATTCGGTGGCGGCGTTTAATGTTTGAGTCTGTCTCTTGGCAGGATGGAGGAGCGGCACCTGTCCCGTTCATCGCGAGACTCCCGCGGCGGGTCGGGTGTTTGCTCGGGAAACGCATGAATGTGTCCGTATAAACTAGACTGCGCCTTCCGTGGCGCAGACATTCCCTCATCAAACACCCGGCCCACCGCTCACCGAATCGGCTTATCCCATTGACTCGTCGCCCAACGAAAACAGTGAGAGCGTGAGAACGAAGCGATCCACGATCTCACTTTTTCGTTTTCGAAGCATCGGCTCTATTCCACGAAATCACGAACATCTCAATTTGCAATCGGGGCTCTGTCAGGGCCGCGGGTCCGGTTATACTCGGGCAACAGTTGGTTCAACACGAGCAACAGCTCCCTGTTTCACTGGCCCTGGAAACGAGTAATTCACATTGGACCTGATCTCTCATGCATTGGCTGGAGCGTTGGTCGCCGGTGCGGCCTCACCCGCCCCTCGGCCCAAGGGGCTGTTGCTGGCCGGTGCCCTGGCGGCCTTGATGCCGGATCTGGACGTGCTCATCCGGGCCGATGGGGACCCGTTGCTGACCTTGGAATACCATCGGCATTTCAGCCATTCACTCCTGCTCGTACCGCTCTTGGGGCTGTTTGCAAGCCTGATCTATCGGCGGGTGGCCAGACCGGCACTTGGCTTGACCAGGGTTTGGCTGGCGCTCTCGTTAGCCGTATTGAGCGCCGATCTGCTGGACTGGTGCACCAGTTATGGCGTGCACCTGCTATGGCCGATGCAGGAGCAAAGGCTGGCGCTGAACATTATTGCCGTCGTGGACCCCGCCATGACGTTGCTGCTGGCCCTGGGACTGTGGGGTCTGCTCGCGGCCGGACAGCGGGCCGCCTGGATCGGTCTGGTGGCGGGCATGACCTATCTGAGCATCGCCTCGGCTCAGCAGGTGCGTGGAGAAGCCGCCGCCAGGGCCTGGGCCGCGGGAGAGGGCGTACCGGTACAACGCCTGCTGGTGAAACCTACCCTGGGAAACATTCTCCTTTGGCGGGCCATCGTCGACGATGGCGCGAGGTATCACCCCCTGGCGCTGCGTATTGGCATGGACACCACCGACGTTCGCTCCGGAGCTGCCATCGCCCACTGGCAGGCCCACGCCGAACCCCTGCCAGAATCGCTGCAACTCGCCCTCACGCGCTTTGAGCGCTTATCCGATGGTTGGTTGGTCCGCCATCCACTGGACGCGGCCGTGGTTGGCGATATCCGTTACGCCATGCTGCCCGATTCCAACCAGCCCCTTTGGGGATTGAGATTGCCCGAGGCCGGCAGCGGACCGGTGGAACTGGTGGAATTTCGCGACGGCAGCAAGGCCGTGCGCGAAGCCTTCCTCGATCAGTTGCTCGGCCGGGCTGCCGTGGCGAGCGTGACCCGCGCCGATTAGCGGCATGTTTCACCTGGTCCATTCCAACCGCGCCGAGCGCCTGTTGGAACGCTTGCTCTGCGCGTGTGGGCGCGGGTCTGGCGACCCCTTCGCGCCGGAAACCATCGTCGTTCAGAACCAGGGCATGGCGCGCTGGTTGTCCCAGCAGATCGCCCTGCGCAGCGGTATTGCGGCGAACCTGCAATTTCCCCTGCCGGCCACGTTCGTTTGGCGCATCTTCGAAGCCTGGTTCGGTAAACAACCGGCTGCCGGAGCCTTTGAGCGCGAGGCGTTGCGCTGGCGCTGCATGGCCACGCTGCCGGGGTTGCTGGACGATCCGGCTTTTGCCGAGGTGGCCGGGTATCTCCGGGGCGAGCGGGGTCGGCGGGAACTGTACAACCTCTGCGGCCGGCTTGCCGACGTATTCGACCAATACCTGGTTTACCGCCCCGATTGGATTTTCGCCTGGGAGGAGGGGGTGGAGGATCATTGGCAGGCTCGCCTCTGGAGGGCGATTTCCGCCGGACAAGCGGGCGAACACCGTGCCCGGTTGCTGATGGACCTGCGCCAAGCGGCGGCCAGCGGCGCTGAACCACTGGGTGAACTGCCCCAGCGCATCCATCTGTTTGGCCTGACCTCGCTGGCGCCTACCTATCTCGAAGTGTTGACCTCCATCGCCGACCGCTGCGAGGTGCATGTCTATTTGCTCAACCCGTCGCGTGAATACTGGGCCGACATCGCCGATGAACGCAGCCAGGCCCGGCGCCGGGCGCGCTGGCGCCGGCAGGGCGAGGATGACATCAGCAATCTGCTGGACCTGGGCAACCCGCTGCTGGCTTCTCTGGGGCACGCCGGTCAGGAGTTCCTCGACCAGTTGCTGGAACTCAATCCTCTGGATGAGGATGCCTTCGAACCCGCCGGGCGCGGCGATCTGCTGGCCCATCTGCAAGACGACATCCTCGAACTGCATGACGCCCGCGTCGCGGCGGACGCGGCCAAAATTGAACTCGATGCGGTAGACGACAGTCTGGTGGTGCATTCCTGTCACAGCGCCTTGCGGGAGATTCAGGTCTTGCACGATCGCCTGCTGGACTGGTTCGACCGGCATCCCGATCTGGCGCCCCGGGATGTGATCGTCATGGCGCCGGATATCGATCAGTACGCGCCGTATATCGACGCGGTGTTCGGTGCCGCCGACAACCACATCCCCTGGTCCATTGCCGACCGACGCATTGGCGCCGATCAACCTCTGCTGGATGCCCTGAATGAACTGCTGCGACTGCCGCTGGAGCGCGTCACCGCCTCCTGGATGCTGTCGCTGCTGGAGATTCCGCCGGTGGCGGCGCGTTTCGCGTTGGACCAGACCGGTCTGGATCGTCTGCGGACCTGGGTGGCCGAGAGCGGCATCCGTTGGGGATTGGATGCCGCCGACCGATCTGCCGCCGGATTGCCACTGGAGAACGCCCATAGCTGGGACTTCGGTCTGGCCCGGCTGTTTCTTGGCTATGCCATGCCCACGGATACGGATCTGTTCGGCGGCGTGGCCCCTTATGCGGATGTGGAGGGTGGCGAGGCCGTCTTTCTGGGCGCTTTGCAGGATTTCCTGCAGCGCGTGGAGCTGTGGCGTGGCCGCTTGAAAAAGCCCTGCGGCCCGGCCGAATGGCAGACCCGTATCAACCGGCTGCTGGAGGATTTCCTGCTCCCGGACGGCGATGAAGAGGACGCCGCCCAGCAGGTTCGTCTGGTCATGGACGGTCTGAGAACCCAGGCTGAGGCGGCCGGTTTTGGCGCTGAGCTGGAGCTGGACACCATCCGTTCCCATCTGCAACTTCAGCTTCAGGAAACCACCGGCGCACGGCGTTTTCTCACCGGCAGGGTCACCTTCTGCAATATGGTGCCCATGCGCGGCATTCCGTTTCGGGTGGTCTGCCTGCTGGGTATGAACGACGGTCAGTTCCCGCGCGTGCAACATCCCCTGGGGTTCGACCTGATCGCTCGCCAGCCACGCCGGGGCGATCGCTCACGCCGTCGGGACGACCGCTATCTGTTCCTGGAGGCCCTGTTGTCCGCCCGACAGACCCTCTACATCAGCTATCAGGGCCGCAACATCCGCGACAACTCCCCGCGCCAGCCCTCGGTGGTGGTTGAGGAGCTGCTGGACTACGCCGGGCGTGCCTATCGCATGGCGGGCGTCGAGTTCCTGGCGCGCCACCTGTGCACCGATCATCCCTTGCAGCCCTTCAGCCCGCGTTACTTCGATGGCCGATCCGGGCGGCTGTTCAGCTATGCCTCCGAGTGGTTGAGTGCCGCCAACAGCCGCGCCGGAGAGATTCCCGTTTTCGCCCCGGAGCCGCTGGCACGGCCGGCAAGAGAAAGCCCCGAAGTCGATATCGGCGAATTACTGTCCTTTTTTCGCTCTCCCGCTGCCTGGTTTCTGCATCATCGGCTGGGGCTGCGCCTGCCGGGAGAGGAAGACGCCCTGCAGGATGAAGAACCGTTTACCCTGGACGGGCTGCAACGTTATCGCCTGGTGGATTTTACAGTTGAGGGCCTGTTGCGGGATCAGTCGGCCGAGGCACTGCAAGCGCGCTGGAAGGCCGTGGGTGAACTGCCCCATGGCCTGGTCGGCGAGGTGCTGATGGCGCGCAATGTCGATGGATTGGACGAGTTCGCTGATCGCATTCGCGCAGCCATGGGCGAACCGCTGGACCCGGTGGAGCTGGCCTTGCCCGTGGGTAATTACATGCTCAGCGGGCGTCTTGATAACGTCACCTCGAATGGCCTGTTGGGTTGGCGTGGCGGCAAACTCCGCCCTCAAGATCGCCTGGCGATGTGGATACAGCATGTGGTCCTGAATACGCTTTATCCTGTCGTCAGCCGCTTTCTCGCCATCGACGCCGCTCTCGAATTCACTCCCATTGAAAACGCGCAAACCCGCCTGACCGACCTCCTGGATCTTTGGCAGGAGGGGCAGGAGAGGCCCTTGCCGTTTTTCCCCAGGACCTCCTGGGCGTATGCGCAGAAAGGCGAAATGACCTCGACGGTTTTCACCACTTGGCACGGCAACAGCTTCAGCAATCTGCAAGGCGAGCGAGACGAACCGGCGGCGCGAATCGTCTACCGCGATAGCGATCCCTTGGAGGATGAGTTCCAGCAACTTGCCCTGCGCCTCTACGGCCCGATGATGGAGGCGACCGAGGATCCGAAGAAGGGCAAACGCAAATGAGCGAGCCGCTCGACCCGCTGCTGGTGCCATTGCGCGGCCTGCGCCTGATCGAGGCCAGCGCCGGCACGGGCAAGACCTACACCATCGGCCTGCTGTACCTGCGCCTGCTGCTGGAGGCGCGCCAGGAGGTGGATCGCCTGCTGGTGGTGACCTTCACCAATGCCGCCACGGAAGAACTGCGTGGCCGAATCCGCTCACGGGTTGTGGACGCGTTGAGCTATCTGGAGCAGGGCCATCATGAGGATGGTGAGCTGGTGCGCCTGATGGATACACTGACGGACAGGAATGAGGCCCGCACCCGTCTTAGCGATGCCCTGGTGCGTATGGACGAACTGGCGGTGTACACCATTCACGGCTTCTGCCAGCGCGTGCTGATGGAAAACGCCTTCGAAAGCGGAGCGCCCTTCGAGGCCGAGTTTCTCAATGACGAACAATCCCTTCGGCGGGAGATCGCCACCGACCTGTGGCGCGCTCTGGCAGCCACGGACGACCGGGGGCGGGCACAATGGCTGTTGGAAAACATCGGTGGTCCGGATCATCTGCTCGGCGTGCTTGCGCGAAACCTCAGCCGGCCCGGCCTGCGCGTTTTGCCCCGCGAGCAGGAGCTTGCCGGCTTCGGCGCGGCCGTTGCCGAACGGTTCGCGGCGTTTGTCCGCTCATGGCCCGCCCAACGGGATGAGATTCGGGACCTGCTGACTACCTCCGATGCGCTCAACAGGCGTTCCTATAGCCGCGATGTTATCGAGCGCGCCTTGGCAGCCGCCGATGAATTGGCGGGTGAGCCGGCCTTGCCCGATGTGCCGGCAGACGTGTTGAAATGGCTCACCAACCGGCAGATGACCGAAAAGCTCAAGTCCGGTGCGAACGCGCCAACCCACCCCATTTTCGATCAGCTGCAATGGCTACAGGACGCCGCGCCGGTTTGGGCGAGGCTGCGACGGGCTGAGATCTACGGCCAGTCTCGCCAGCGTATGCTGTCCGAACTTGCCCGGCGAAAGAACGAACGCCGCAGCCTGTTCTTCGACGACCTGCTCACACAGCTGCACGATGCCTTGCAGGGTGCTGGTGGTGAGGCCCTGGCCGGCACCCTGGCGCAACGCTTTCCCGTCGCCATGATCGACGAGTTTCAGGATACCGATGCGCTGCAATATGCCATTTTTCGCCGCATCTATCAGGGCAGGCCGGATACCGGCCTGTTCCTGATCGGCGATCCAAAGCAGGCCATCTACGGCTTTCGCGGCGGCGACATCCATACCTACATCTCCGCCCGCCGCGACGTTGCAAAGGGCGGGGAAGGTGCCGGCCAGTACACCCTGGGCACCAACTGGCGCTCTGCCAGGACTCTGGTGACGGCCGTCAATCAGGTATTCCGACGGGTCGAGAATCCGTTTTTATATGCCCCTGATATCGACTTTCACCCGGTAGAAAGCGCCGGAAGGGCCGACGACAAGCCCTTACGCCTGAAGGGTGAGGTGCCCCATGGGCTGGATGTCTGGTACCTGCCTGCCGAGGAAGGTCGGGATCTCACATTGGACGAAGCCGGGGATCGCGCCGCCAGCGCCTGCGCCGGCCGTATCGCCGAGTGGCTGCGCCTGGGCCGCGACGGCCACGCCACGCTGGGCGACCGGGCCTTGCGTGCCGGGGACATGGCGGTTTTGGTCCGTAGTCATTTCGAGGCGATCCGGGTACAAGCTGCCCTGCGAACCCTAGGAATCGCCAGCGTGACCCAGGGCAACGCAAGTGTCTTCCAAACCGAGGAAGCCGAGGAGCTGTTGCTCGTCCTGCATGCCATCGCGGACGGCGGCAACGAAGGACTGCTGCGTGCCGCGCTGGCCACCCGTCTGCTGGGCGCCACGGCAACGGAATTGGGCGTGCTCATCGACGATGAAGACGCCTGGGAACAGCGCAGCCTGCGCTTTCAAGGCTATCGGGATCTGTGGACGAGCCGTGGTGTGATGGTCGCACTGCAAGCCCTGATTCGCCACGAACAGGTGGGCCAACGCCTCCTGGCGCGACCCGACGGCGAGCGCCGCATGACCAATCTGCTACAACTGTCTGAACTGGCGCAGGTAGCCTCCCGCAGCCATCCCGGCCCCGAAGGCTTGCTGCGCTGGTTGCAGGATCAGCGCGCCGGCAAAGCCGAGGGCGACGAGCAGACCCTGCGCCTGGAAAGCGACGAGGCGTTGGTGCATATCGTCACGATCCACAAGAGCAAGGGCCTGGAATACCCGATCGTGTTCCTGCCTTTTCCCTGGAACATCAAGGTCAGCGACCGCAAGGAGCAGGGCGGTGTGCTGTATCACGATGAGGCCAGTGGAGATGCGTTTTTGGATTTCGGTTCCGAAGCGCAAGACGCCCACCTGCAATCGGCTCAGCATGAAGAGTTGGCGGAAAATCTTCGGCTGCTCTACGTGGCTCTGACTCGCGCCCGGCACCATTGCGTCATCTGCTGGGGGCAGGTGAGGGGCCGAAACCGCTCGGCTCTCGCCACTTTGTTGGCAGAAGACGAATACGCCGGGCCGCTGGAAGCTCTGCAAGCCCTTGCGGCTGCGGCCCCTGAAGATATTCGTCTGAGCGACTGGCCAGAATCCGGGCAAACCAGCCTGCCAAGCGCCGCAGAAGAAACACACGATCTTTCGGTCCGTACCTTCGCGCGCGTTATCGACACCAGTTGGCGGGTCTCCAGCTATTCCGCCCTGGCCGCGGGCCGCGAGACGGAACGGCCGGACCACGATCCCCCCGAGACGCGGCGGGAAACCCAAGAGCCCGAAACGGTTGACGCTATCTTTCGTCTGCCTGGTGGCACCCGTATGGGCCATTGTCTGCACGAACTGTTCGAAAACCTGGATTTTCCCGCTGCCGATGAAGCGGTCCTGCAAGCGGCTGCCCTGCGGCAATTGGAGCGCTACGGTTTCGATGCCGAGTGGCAATCCGTGGTGGCCGGGATGGCCGGGCATGTGCTCGACTGTCCGCTGGATGGCTCGGAGCTGCGGCTTCGACGCGTCGCGGGCGCGGACAAGCTGGCGGAAATGGAGTTTCATTTCCCGGTGAACGAACTGACAACCCAACGCCTGCGCTCCCTGCTGCACGTCTTCCCCGACTACGCCCAAGCCGCCAATGGGCTGGATTTCGAGCGCCTGAATGGCCTGCTCAAGGGCTTCATCGACTTGGTGTTTCGCGCCGACGGCCGTTACTACGTGATCGACTACAAGTCCAACAACCTGGGTAAACGCCTGTTGGATTACGGCAAGGAGGGGCTGCGCCGAGCCATCGGCGAACATCGCTACGATCTTCAATACCTGATCTACAGCGTCGCCCTGCATCGCCTGCTGGCGGCTCGCCTGCCGGAATACGACTACGAAACCCACTTCGGCGGTGTTTACTATCTGTTCCTCCGTGGTATACGCGCCGCCGGAAACGGCGAGGGTGTGTGGTTCGACCGGCCGCCGAAGGAAGTGATCGTTGCCCTGAGCACGGGTATGGGGGGCGGGGCGTGAGCGACGCACTCAGCCGTTTGCAGGAGGCCCGGGCCGAGGGCAGGCTGCGCCCGCTGGATCTGCACTTCGCGCATTGGATGGCCCGCTTCGCCGGTGAGCGCGCCAATGACGAACTGCTTCTGGCCGCCGCCCTGGTGAGCCGGCGGGTGGGGCAGGGCGATGTCTGCCTTCCCTTGGACGAATTGAGTGACGACGAACACCGCCTCACGGAAATTGCCGATGTCGGGGTTTGGTGTTCGCGGCTGCTGCAAACCCCGGTGGTCGGCGAGCCCGGAGCCGCCACGCCCTTGATCCTGGACCAGGCCAAACGGCTCTACCTGGCCCGTTACCACGACTTCGAAGCGCGTGTCGAACAGGCACTGGCCGCCAGGGTCTCGGCCGCCGCTCCAGGCGTGGACGAAGACCGTCTGCGGGCCGGTCTGGAGCGTCTGTTTCCGCCCCGGCCGGGCGTCGACTGGCAGCGAGTCGCCGCCGCTCTGGCGGTGCTGCAATCCTTCTGCGTCATCTCCGGCGGACCCGGCACGGGCAAGACCCACACGGTCACGGCCATTCTCGCTCTGTTGCTTGAGCAGACCGGCGGGACAGGCCGTATCGCCCTGGCGGCCCCCACCGGCAAGGCGGCGGCGCGTCTCACCGAATCCATACGCACGGCCCGCACCAGGCTAGCTATGGAAGAAACCGTCCGCCAGGCCATCCCGGATGAGGCCACCACCATCCACCGCCTGCTCGGTATGCGGCCCGGCCGCGCGGAACCGCGATTCGGCCTCGAACGCAGGCTGCCGCTGGATGTGCTGGTGATCGACGAGGCATCCATGATCGACCTGCCCCTGATGGCCCGAGTGCTGGCCGCCTTACCTGAACAGGCACGCCTTATCCTGCTCGGCGACCGGGACCAACTCGCTTCGGTGGAGGCTGGGAGGGTACTGGGCGATCTTTGCGGCCGCGAGGGCGGAGCGGGCTATTCGCCGCAGTGGCGTCAACGTCTGCACAGCATCTGCGCGCAGCAGGTGCCCGAGGTGCAACTACCGCCTATCGCCAATCACATCGCCCTGCTCAGGGAAAGCCGCCGATTCCACGATAACAGCGGAATCGGCGCCCTGGCCCGTGCCGTCAACAGCGGCGACCCAACTGCCACCCTGGCTGTGACGGCCGAGGAGCGTTTCACCGATATTGCCCTGTATACCCCGTCCGAATCCGAGCGGGAGGCACTGATCGACAGAATCGTCGTACCGGCCTATCGGGACTATCTGCGCATCAAAGACCCCGCCCAAGCCCTGGCGGCATTCGATCGGTTTCGTGTGCTCACCGCATTGCGGAGCGGACCCTGGGGCGAGGACGGGCTGAATGAGCAGATCGAATCCGCCCTGGCCCGCAATGGCCTGACCCGACCCGCCTTCGGCCATTATCCCGGTCGCCCTGTTCTGATCACCGAAAACGACAATGCCTTGAAACTCTTTAACGGCGACATCGGCCTGATCCTCCCGGACACCCAGGCGCAAGGCCGGTTGCGTGCCTTCTTTCCCACCACCGAAGGTGTCCGCCGCATCCTGCCGACACGCCTCCCGGCACACCGAACGGTGTACGCCATGACGGTTCACAAGTCTCAGGGCTCCGAATTCGACACCGTCCTGCTGGTCTTGCCACAACAGGATTCACCGATCCTGACACGCGAACTGATCTACACAGGTTTGACCCGCGCCCGCAATCGGCTGGTGATCTGGGGCGAGCCGGAATTGCTGTCGCTGGCGGTGTCGCGAACGGTGCATCGCACTTCGGGATTGTGGGAGAAGATGTGGGGTGATGGGGAGCGATAGGCATTGCATTCCTGCTCGCGGGGGGCAGTGAAACAGAGAGTGCGCCGGGTCACGTGCAGTGCTCAAGGGCATCCTTGACGATCCCGATGTGCGAACGCTGATGGGCGGGGCTAAACCGCCTGCTCAGAAACTCGCTGCCTCGATTTCGCGGTAGGCGTCGTTGACGTGCTTGCCGACCTGGTCGTCGAAACCGTCCCAATCCTGCCATTGGGTCAGGGCGGGCAACACCAGCGGTTTGATCTCGAAATCGCTAAGCCCCTCTTCGTAGCCCGCTTTCGTATTATCGTAGATGGTCGCCAGGTAGTCCTTGTAGCTCTGCGGGACAGACAGGCCGCCACTGAGTCCGTGCCCCGGAACAAAGGTCTTGGCGCCGGTTTCCATGGCAAGATCCAGGGCCTGGATATTGCCCGCCAGGCTGCCGTGGTCCAAGCGCAGGATGCGTTGGTTGGCGCAGTTGTCGCCAAGAAAGACCACGCCGCGCTCTACCACGTGAACCATGATGTCCGTGTCGGTGTGGGCATGGTCGTTATGGATGATGCGGAACGTCACACCGCCGACAACGAACTCATCTCCCTGATCGGCGGGTGTGTTTGCGTTTACCACTGTCGATCCGGCAAGGGCGCCACCGGTGAGTTCGTTGGCCATTGCGATCCAGGCGTCGCCGGCACCGGTCTTCACCTTGGCGATCATGCGCGGATGTCCGTACAGTTTGGCATTGGCAAAGGACTCGGCGATCGCCTGATTGCCCAGCCAGTGGTCACCATGGATGTGGGAATCGAACACCGCAACTACCGGTTGATCGGTGATCTCGCGAATCCTGCTCAGCAGTAATTCACCCACCTGCACGCTGCCGCCTGGATCGATCACTACCACGCCGTCGTCGGTGACGATAAACCCCGGATTGTTCATGAAACCCTGGTTCTCCACCGTGGGATAACCCAGGGGGCCATGGATGACGTAGACGCCGTCCGCGACCTGATCGGCCTTCCAATCGCCACGTATCGGACCGGCTTTGTCTGCGGCTGACAAGGGGGGAATCAGCAGTAACAGGATGAGCAGCAGGGCAATACGCATGGCAACCTCGTCGTCAACGGTGATGTGAGAGTGACAAGTATAGTTGCCCCGTGAACGGAAAAATCGCTGGCTTAAGGTTGACTATTGAGCCGGAAAAAAGCAGAAAATAGCGTTTTACCCCAAACGATGAGAGACCTATGGCCAACGAAGGTTATCACGAGCCCATCGAAGAACTTTCCGATGAAACCCGCGACATGCATCGCGCCATCACCTCGCTTATGGAAGAACTGGAGGCAGTGGATTGGTACAACCAGCGCGTCGATGCCTGCAAGGACGCGGAGCTGGCAAAGATCCTCGCTCACAACCGCGATGAAGAAAAGGAACACGCAGCCATGGTGTTGGAATGGATTCGACGCAAGGACCCGACCTTCGACCACGAGTTGAAGGATTATTTGTTCAAGGAAGGCCCCATCGGCCACCACGACTGATACAGGGCGTGTCTTACGTCACGGGCGTGCCGGACGGGGCAGTGTGCCCCGTCCGGCACGCTTCTCGTTGAGACGATTGGTGAGGAATTGCCTTCTGCCTTGTTAGGTCGGTCGCTGAATGGGGCGAAAAAAACCTCAAACGGATGGCCGACCGATCATTTCCCTTGCCGCATCCAGGGCGGTGTACAAACTTCCCGGATCGACATTGCCCCGGCCTGCGCGGTCCAGGGCGGTGCCGTGGTCCACGGAGGTGCGGGCGATGGGCAGGCCCAGGGTGATATTGACGGCCTTGCCGAAGCCGATGTGTTTGAGTACCGGCAAGCCCTGGTCGTGGTACATGGCCAGCACCGCGTCGGCCTGTTCCAGCCATTGGGGCGTGAACAGGGTATCGGCGGGTAGCGGGCCGGTGAGGCGTAGGCCCTCGGAGCGCAATTTGGCGAGCAGGGGGATGATGATATCGACCTCCTCGCGCCCCAGGTGACCGCCTTCACCGGCGTGAGGGTTGAGCCCGGCAACCAGAATGTGAGGCGAATCCAGGTGGAATCGGCCGCGCAGGTCTCGATCCAAGGCTCTTATCACCTTTTCCAGGGTTTTCGGGGTGATCGCCTCGCTGACCCGCGCCAGGGGGAGGTGGGTGGTCGCCAAGGCGACCCGTAGCCCTTTGGTCGCCAGCATCATCACCGGGTAGCCGCCGGTCAGTTCGGCCAGGAATTCGGTATGACCGCTGAACGGGATGCCGGCATCGTTGATGACTCCCTTGTGCACCGGGCCGGTGACCAGGGCCGCATACCGACCGTTTTGACAACCGGCCACGGCCTGCCTCAGGCACTCAAGCACATAGTCGGCATTGTCCGGGTTCAAACTGCCGGCCTGTACCTTTGCGGGGCAGGGGACAGGCTGTACGTAACAACGGCCGGGTGAATTGGCGGTTTCGGCGTCTCGCTCGCCCGGATCGCGGATATCCAGCGCAACCCCCAGGGATCTGGCGCGCTCTGAAAGGATTGCCGGATCGGCCAGTGCAACCAGATCGGCGGGCCAGCCAACCCGTGCCAGTTGCACGCACAGGTCAGGACCGATACCGGCGGGCTCGCCGGGAGTGAAGGCGATCGGGGGGCTTGCCATGTCGGGATGGTCAGAAGCCTGGCCGGGGTTATCGGTCCTCCGTCCGAAACTCCACATAGGCCTCGTCGCGCAGACGTCGATACCAAAGGTCCAGTTCTTCGTCGGACTTGCGCTTGGCGATCTGCTCTCGGGCTTCGTTGCGACGTAGTTCCTCGGTGCTGTCGTGATCGCGTCGGTTCACCACTTGCAAAATGTGCCAGCCAAAGGGTGTCTGAAAGGGGGAGCTGACCTCGCCGGGCAAGGTGTCTTTCATCACTTGTTCGAATTCTGGCACCATGACGCCGGGGCTCACCCAACCCAGGTCGCCACCCTTGATGGCCGAGCCTTTGTCATCGGAATGCGCGCGGGCAAGGGCACCGAAATCTTCGCCGCCCTCGATGCGCGTCTTCAACTGGGAAAGGCGCGTCAAGGCGTCGGATTCGGCTGTCATCTCATCCGGCCGAATGAGAATATGACGTACCTCGGTCTGGGTGACCATGCGTTTGTCGCTGCCGCTGGTTTCCGCCAGTTTGACGATATGAAAGCCGGCAGGACTGCGGATTGGGTCTGATATTTCTCCCACCGCCATGTCTTGCACGGTGCCAAGAAAAATAGTTGGCATCTGGCCCAGGGTACGCATGCCCAGGTCGCCGCCTTCCAGGGCGTTGGCGGCGTCGGATTCTGCCACGGCAGTCTCTTGGAAATCGGAACCATTGCGCAATTTGTCCACCAGTCCCTTCGCTTTTTCGCTGGCGCTGGCAATCTGGTCGGACGAAGGTGCCTCCGGCAAGGCGACCAGGATGTGTTGCAGGCGGTACTGTTTGTCGCTGTTGCCCAATTGCTGGGCCTCGTATTGCAGAAAATTGTCGACTTCCTGGTCAGACACGGTGATGCGATTTTCCACCTCACGGCGTTGCAGCCGTTGCAGGGTCATTTCATCGCGAATCTGCTCGCGAAACTGTTCGAAGGAAACACCGTCTCGCTCCAACACCTGGCTGAACTTGATCAGGCTCATGTTGTTGCGCCGCGCCACCTTGCGCAGGGTTTCGTTGAGGGTGCTGTCGTCTACCTCCAGCCCGGTCTGTTTGGCCAATTGCAGCTGGATACGTTGCAGAATCATACGTTCGAGCACCTGGCGCTGAAATACCTCGGGGGGCGGCAGGCGCGTTCCCTGTTGGCGCAGCTGGGTCATGATGCGGCGCGCCTCGGTAAAAAACTCGTTGGTGGTGATCACGTCTTCATTGACGATAACCAGTATCCGGTCCAGGGGCTCTACGGCGGCTTTGGACAAGCCGGTAAAGGCGAGTGCCAGTGCAGCTATCAGAAAAAGGCGTTTCATGACGAGGATTACCTCACAGGGAATCGTTTGCTTCGGTGTAACCGAGGATGTCGCGTTCCATCACGCGGCCGATGTCGTTGCCCAGGTCGGTAAGGCCCTTGAAGATGACCTGGAACAGCAGGGCGTCGCGTTTGTCGTCGAAGTTGTCGTCGTCGCGAACGAATTGTCGGTACACGGTGCGGAATATGTAGCAGCAGCTTTCGTATTCCAAGCCCGCGAAGATGTCCACGCTGCTGTTTTCGCGCAGGGAGTAGTCCCAACGGGCGATGCCGTACCAGCGCCGCGCCAGTGGCCAGCGGGCGGAGAAATCGGCCTGTTCGTAGCTGGCACGGCGATAGCGGTAGGCCAGATTGAAAATGTGATCCCGGTCGCTGAGGTATTGCAGGCGAATGGCACTGCGCTCGGTCTTTTCGTCGTCCGGGTCCCAGAGCCATGTGGCGCGGGTGCTGAGATTGTCGGTGAGTTCGGCGGCCAACTCCGCGACGATGTCCGAGGCGCTGTCGTCGCGGTCGGCGGAGCTGGGCAGTACCACTTCGCGGTCTTGAAAGTAAAAGATCTCGCCCAGTGAGGCGCGCAGCAGTTCCTGGCCGTTGGATCGACGCAGGAAACGGGTGGTCAGGGCCGCGGTGATCTGGTTGGCATCGCCCATGCGGTCGGCGCCGGTGAAGCGGTTCTCGCGGAACAGTTGGAAGAAGTTGAAGTCCAGTTCAGTGGTATCGAAGATCGGGATGTCGTTCTGATCCTCTCTGGCCACATAGAGGTAATACAGCCTTGGTTCCAGGGTATTCACCGCCGCCAGGCGCCCGTAACTGGACTCGCGTTCGAATATCAAACCGCTGTCCAGACTGGCGAAGGGGGTGGTGCGGCTGGCATCCTTGGATTGCGTCGGGCCGGGGTCGGTGAGGGCGTATTTGGTGTAGCGCACGCCCACCTTGGGTACCACGAAGCTGCCCGGTGTCACGAATGGCCGGCTGATGGACGGGTAGAAATCGAAGCGGCTGCCGTGGACGGTGTTGTCTTTGTCGAAATAGACGTATTCGGCGCGCCAGTCGACATCCAGACCGAAGGCTTGGCGAGGCAGGCGGCCGGTGAACAACAGTTGCGGATAGCGTCCGTAGGCGCGGTTGATTTCTTCCAGATTGGCGCTGGCGGTCTGGAAGTACTCCACCCGGCCCTGCAAGCGGTAAAAATCGCCGTAGTAGCTCAGGCTGGCGATGCGTGAGAGCTGTTCGGTGCTGGTCACGTCCAGGCTGTTACCGAATTCTTGCAGATAGTTCACGTCCGATACGTAGGACGCGTCCACGTTGAAGAACAGGCGCGGTGCCAGTGTGTTGCGGTAACGCACGCGGCCCTGTCCGCGCGTGCTGTTCTGGTCCCGATCCGCCAAGCGATCGTCGGGAAGTATTTCCCCGTAGAGTTCGCCGGAATCGCTGGGATGCAAGAAGCGGAATTCCCCGCCCAGCATCAGCCCCCTGTCGGTCAGGATGCGGGGCGTGATGGTGGCGTCGTAATTGGGGGCGATATTCCAGTAGTAGGGTATGCCGAAGTCCAGGCCCGTGGCGTCGCCGCTGCGCAGGCTGGGGGCGAGCAGGCCGCTCTTGCGCCGGTCATCGATGGGGAACGTCATGTACGGGGTGTAAATAAACGGCACACCCAGAAAGCTCAACACCACGTTGCGGGCTTCACCGCGGCCTGATTCGCGATCGAGCTTCATGCTCGAAGCGCGCAGTTTCCAGGCTTCGGAATCGGGCAGGCAGGTGGTGTAGGTGACGTCTTCGTAGCGGCTGAGCTGGCTGCCCTCGAACTGTGCATGGTCGGCGGTACCGCGCGCATGCCGTTGCGGCAAGCGGTAGTCCACCTGTTCCAGCTTGCCGCTGTCGCCTTGCAGATCGATGTCGGCGCTGCCGGCGATAAAATTCAGTGCGCTGTCGTGGTAGTACACATCGCCTTCGGCGAGAATCCGCTGGCTGTTGCGGTCGTAGCGCACCTCCGCGGCACTGAGCTCCTGATCGGCCCGGCGTGCGTGCACATCCCCGAGGAACAGAGCGATGCCTTCGCCGATCACCTCACCCTCGGCGAAATCCGCATTCAATTCCAGGGGAGACTGCTCCCGGTCCGGGCTTTGCATGTCCGGGGGGCTCAGGGCGTAGCGGGTGGGCAACGGTCCGCAGGTACGCCATTGCGGATCGGGGTGTTCTGTCAGCAGGGCATCTTCACCGAACAGCGCCGGTTGAGCCTCGCGTACCGGGGCCGGGTTGACTGCCGACGGAATTTGCACCTCCACCGAAGGCTCAGGGACCGTTGTCTGCTGCTCCTGCGGGGGCGCTGCCTGTGCCGGAACAGCGGCCGGAACCTGCGGCGGCTGCGCCGGACGGCTATGGTGCGAACTGCTGGTTTGGCGCGCGCAATCCCAGCCGGTGCCGGTTTTTGACGGGGTGCAGTTGAACTGGAGTTCGGGCTTGGTCGGCTCCTGCGTGTAGGCGTTGGGGGAGGTTAGCGCGCTCGCAACGGCCAGGCACAGCAGTGATCGACGGGGTGACACAGTCCATTCCAGTGGTTGGGAAAGAGGGCATAAAATCGCATAGAATGCGGCCTCTCGCAACCAAGACGGGCCTTTAAAAGGGTTCCCTAATCTATGGAATCGTTGAACTATTTGCCGAGTATGCCGAGTGGCTCGGCGTAACGATGAGGGGCAAGATTTGAGCGAGCGCTTAGCAGCATTGCAATCCTGGTTGGGCTCCGAAGCCGGACTGGGCGCAAGCGACCTGGAAATCGCCTCCGGCGACGCAAGTTTTCGGCGTTATTATCGGGTCCGAAAGGGAGATGAGACCTGGATCGCCGTGGACGCGCGGCCGGACCGGGAAGACAGCCGACCATTCGTCAAGGTGGCGGGACTATTGGGTGATATGGGCCTGAATGTGCCGCAGGTGCTGGCCAGCGATCTTGATCGGGGCTTCATGTTGCTCTCCGATCTGGGGCGGCAATTGTATCTGGGTGCCTTGAGCGACGAGACTGTGGATCGGCTCTACGGGGATGCCTTGGTGGCCTTGGTCACGCTACAGGCTCGCGGCCCAAAGCAGCGGGAGCTCCCGCCCTATGATCGCCGCCTGCTGCTGGCGGAGATGGCGCTGTTCCGCGAATGGCTGCTGGGCGCCCACCTGGGCTTGTCGCTGAGCGGTGCAGACCACCGACTGCTCGATGATGTGTTCGGCCTGCTGGCGGACAGCGCACTGGAACAACCCAGAGTGATGGTGCACCGCGATTATCATTCACGCAATCTCATGGTCACCGGCAGCAACAACCCCGGCATTCTGGATTTTCAGGATGCGGTGATCGGCCCTGTCACCTACGATCTGGTATCGCTGTTGCGGGACTGTTATATCGCCTGGCCGCGGCAGAGGGTGGAGGAGTGGGCCCTGGGCTATCGGGAAATGGCTCGCAAAGCCGGTATCCTCACCGGGGATCAGGATAACGAAACCCGTTGGCTGCGTTGGTTCGATTGGATGGGCGTGCAGCGGCATCTGAAGGCAGCGGGTATCTTCGCCAGGCTCAACCACCGCGACGGCAAATCCGGTTATCTCGGTGACATTCCGCGCACCCTGGGTTACGTGGCTGCGGTGAGTCTCCGCTATCAGGAATTGCACCCCCTGGCAGACTTCCTGGAGCGCAATCTGGAATCGCGCTGGTATGCCGAGGACGCGCAACTGGTATGACGTCGATTTCACGTCCGAAGGTGCAGCGGGTGCCCAAGAGTCCCCAGCCGCCAATTCTCTGATACCGATACCCAACGGAGAACATTATGCACATGGATCCGGCCATGCCCGGCATGGTCCTGGTGGTACTCATTCTGCTCTTGGTGGGGGTGGTACTGCGCCTGCTCCATCAGCCTCATGTGGTGGGCTATCTGCTGGCGGGTGTACTGGTAGGGCCGGATGCGCTGGGTCTGGTGAGCGATGGCGAGACCATGACCCGTCTCGGGGCGCTCGGTGTGGTTCTGTTGCTGTTCTTCGTCGGCATGGAGGTTTCTCCGGCCAAGTTGCGCGGCAGTATGCGCGTTGCGGTCGTGGGCACCTTGCTGCAGGCGGCCCTGAGCGTTGGCGTGGTAGCGCTGTTGGGCGCCTGGCTCGGCTGGCCACTGGGACGCATCGTATTGCTCGGGTTTGTCATCAGCCTCAGCAGTACCGCGGTAGTCATCAAGATCCTGGAGACCCGTGGAGAGCTGGACGGCCGCATCGGTCAGGACGTACTGGCCATCCTCCTGGCGCAGGACCTTATCGTCATTCCGATGCTGATCATTACCGGCTCCCTGGGGGGCCACGCGCTGGACCTGGGGTTGTTGGCGCGTCAGTTGCTTGGCGGCCTGCTGGCGGGCGGGGTGATGTTCTGGATCATGGCCGGCCGTACAGTGAGACTGCCTTTCGGCGATGCCGTGGGCAAAGATCATGAATTGCAGGTATTCGCAGCCCTCGCACTGTGCTTCGGTATCGCGTTGATCACAGGGCTGTTTGGTCTGTCCACCGCCTTGGGTGCCTTTCTGGCCGGCATGATCGTCTCCGCCGCCAAGGAGACACACTGGGTCCATCGCCGCCTGGAGCCCTTCCGTGTCGTTTTCCTCGCCCTGTTCTTCGTCTCCATCGGTCTGTTGGTGGATCTGGATTACCTCCGGGAGCATTGGGTACTGGTTGGCGTGCTCACCCTGGCGGTGTTGATTACCAATACCGTCCTCAACGCGCTCATTCTGCGGTTCCTGGGCTACGGTTGGGCTGATGGTCTGTATGCCGGTTCCATGCTTTCCCAGGTGGGCGAGTTCAGTTTTGTCCTGGCGGCGGTGGGGATGCAGGCAGGGTTGATCAGTGCTTACGGCTATCAACTGGCCGTGGCGGTGATCGGTCTGAGCCTGATGTTCAGCCCCTTTTGGATCGGCCTGGCCCGGCGTGTGCTGCCGAGACCAGGCTGACGACGCGGGGGGCTACAGGCTGTCTGTCTGGAACGTGTTGCAGGCCGCCAGACGTCCCTCCAGCAGACCGGTCTTGAACCAGCGCACCCGCTGGGCGGAGCTGCCGTGGGTGAATGAATCCGGCGAAACATAACCCTGGGACTGCTTCTGCAGGCGATCGTCGCCGATGGCCGTGGCGGCTCCCAGGGCCTCTTCCACGTCACCTTCTTCCAGCACCTGCCGGGCCTTGTTGGCGTGGTTGGCCCAGACGCCCGCCAGGCAATCGGCCTGCAACTCCTGACGGACCGAGAGCTGATTGCCCTCCACCTCGCTCACGCGCCGGCGCTCGGCATGCACCTTTTCTGAAATGCCCAGCAGGGTCTGCACGTGATGGCCGACCTCATGGGCAATCACGTAGGCCTGAGCGAAATCCCCCGGCGCCTTGAACCGGCGTTTGAGATCGTCATAGAAACTCAAGTCGATGTAGACCTTGTGATCGCCAGGACAATAGAACGGCCCCATGGCGGCCTGGGCCATGCCACAGGCTGATCGCACGGCGCCGGAAAACAGCACCAGTTTCGGTTCTTCGTAGGTCTTGCCCATTTTTTGAAAGATCGGATGCCAGGTGTCTTCGGTATCCGCCAGTACCACGGAAATGAAGTCCGCCAGCCGATCCTCCTCCGGCGACGCCTGGCGGCTGCCGGATTCCGTATCCACCGGCATTCCGCCACCGGTACCCTGCAACAGGGCGCTGGGGTCGACACCAAAATACATCGCCACCAGCACCAGAACGATGGTGCCCAGGCCACCGCCCTTCAGGCCGCGGCCCATGCCCATGCGCGGCATGCCTGAGCCGCGCCTGTCTTCTACGTTCTGACTACGTCGACCTCGTTCCCAACGCATGTGTTCGGTTCTCCCGCTGGTAATGGTTCTGACTATTAAAGCACCGGCAGACCGTGGCGCTCCAGCAATCGGCACAGGCGGATCAAGGGCAGGCCAATCAGGGCGTTGGGGTCAGCGCCTTCCAGTGCCTCGAACAAAGCGATGCCCAGCCCCTCGGACTTGAAGCTGCCGGCACAGTTGTAGGGTTGCTCGCGATCCACGTAAGTCTCGATGTGTGCCGGTTTCAATTGCCGAAACACCACGTCGAAGGGCACCACGTCCACCTCGGCCTCGCCCGTGGCGCTGTCCAGCAGGCACAGACCGGTGAGGAAGCGGACCCGCTTGCCGGAGGCGGCGGACAGCTGGGCGATGGCCCGCTCGCGATTGCCTGGTTTACCCAGGATTTCTCCGTCCAGCACCGCCACCTGGTCCGAGCCGATCACCAGCGCATCCGGCCATGTCTCACCCACGGCACGGGCCTTGGCCTCGGAAAGCCTCCTCACCAGCGCGTTGGCGTCCTCACCCGGGTGGCGGGTTTCGTCCACTTTTGGTGCTGCGGTCTCGAACGTAAGGCCAAGCCGCTGTAGCAGTTCGCGGCGGTAGGGCGAGGTGGAGCCCAGCACAAGAATGCGGTTCTGCATGGAGATTCCCGGCATCGCAATGCGTAATAAGTTCAATGCCGGCGGCGCTGCTGTTAGAATTGCGCCGCCCGATGGGCAGCAACTATCACATGGCCGGGCCATTCGGGTAAACCGGCAAGGGCCTCAGGCAGGCCGCGAGAGGGAGGAGGAGACCGATGCCAGTCGGCGAATTATTGCTTCAGGGCGTGGAACTCATGTTATTGGGCATGGGGGTCGTGTTTCTGTTCCTGACCCTTCTGGTGGGCATGGTCAGTTTCATGTCCTTCCTGGTCACCCGTTTCGCCCCCGAACAGGCTGAAGCCACCGTGGGGCTGAGCCGGCCGCCGCCAACGATCGGCGTCAGAAATGACGACCAGCAGGTGGTTGCCGTCATCAGCGCCGCCGTCAAGCGCTACCGCGAGCGGCACAAAACGGGCGAATAGCGTCCCGCCTTCCCTATATCAAAATGAACGCCGTCATCCCCGAAACGCGGGAGGCGGTGGGCTGGCCAAGCATTGTTGCGGGCCGGCCTTTTTCCAACCTCGACGAGGGGATGTTGCTTCATGGCAAGACCAGTCAAGATTGTCGACGTGGTGCTGCGCGACGCGCACCAATCGCTGTTCGCGACAAGGATGCGTATCGAGGACATGCTACCCATAGCGGACAAGCTCGATCGTGTCGGCTATTGGTCGTTGGAGAGCTGGGGCGGTGCCACCTTCGATGCCTGCATCCGCTACCTGGGCGAAGACCCCTGGGAACGCCTGCGCAAGCTCAAGGCCGCCATGCCCAACACCCCCCAACAGATGTTGCTGCGCGGGCAAAACCTGCTCGGCTATCGCCATTATGCCGACGATGTGGTACGCCGGTTCGTGGAGCGGGCGGCCGACAACGGCGTCGACGTGTTCCGTATTTTTGACGCCATGAACGACACCCGCAACCTGGAAACCGCCATCAAGGCCACCATCGAGGTCGGCAAACACGCCCAGGGGACCATCTCCTACACGGTCAGCCCGGTGCACACCGTCGATACCTGGGTGGATATGGGCAAACGCCTGCAAGACATGGGCTGCCACTCCATTGCCATCAAGGACATGGCTGGCCTGCTCAAGCCCTACGTGGCCCAGGAACTGGTCGGCAGGCTCAAGGAATGCTGCGAAATCCCCATCGCCCTGCAGTGCCACGCCACCACCGGCTTGTCCACCGCCTCCATCGTCAAGGCCGTGGAAGCGGGGTTGGACCTGGTTGACACCGCCATCTCCTCCATGAGCATGACCTACGGCCATTCGCCCACCGAGTCCGTGGTGTCCATCTTCGAGGGCACCGAATACGACACTGGGCTGGACATCAACCTCCTGGAAGAAATCGCCGCCTATTTCCGCAAGGTGCGCAAAAAATACGCGAAATTCGAAGGCGAGTTGCGCGGCATCGACTCGCGCATCCTCAAGGCCCAGGTGCCCGGCGGTATGCTCACCAACATGGAAAGCCAGATGAAGGAGCAGGGCATGGCTGACCGTTTCGACGAAGTCTTGGCGGAGGTCCCCCGCGTTCGGGAAGACCTGGGCTACATCCCATTGGTCACGCCTACCTCCCAGATCGTTGGCACCCAGGCCTGTATCAACATTCTTACCGGCGAGCGCTACAAGACCATCACCAAGGAGACCGCTGGTGTCCTGCGTGGCGAATACGGTGCCACTCCGGCGCCGGTGAACGCTGAACTTCAGGCTCGCGTGCTCGATGGTGCTGAGCCCATCACCACCCGCCCGGCGGATCTGCTGGAGCCGGAGATGGACAAACTCGCCGACGAATTGAGGGGCTTGGCCAAGGATAAGGGCCTGGCCCTGGCTGCCGCCGAGATTGACGACGCGCTCACCTATGCGCTCTTCCCGCAGGTCGGTCTGAAATTTCTGGAAAATCGCAATAACCCCGCCGCCTTCGAACCGCCGCCGGGCGGGGAGCCGGCAGTCGCTCCCGCCGTCAGCGCAGCACCGGCCGGTGGCCCGGAGCGTTACCGGGTGGTGGTCGACGGCCGTGCCTATGATGTGGAAGTGGGGCCCGGTGGTGCGATTCAGTCCGTTGCCCAACCCGTGGCCGCGGCAGAGGCACTGCCGGCGGCACCGGCGGGCGAGGCCGAAGCCGTGCCTGCGCCCCTGGCCGGCAGCATCTACAAACTCGTGGTGCGCGATGGTCAGGCTGTCGCCTCGGGTGATGTCCTGTTAATCATGGAGGCCATGAAGATGGAAACCGAGGTGCGTTCCTCCCGTGCCGGGACTGTCACCGGCATTGCCGTCAAGGAAGGCGATCAGGTCCGCCCCGGCGATCCGCTGCTCTACCTGGCCTGACGTCATGCAAGAAGGTTTGTTGAAACTGTGGGCCTCCACCGGTCTGGCGGCGTTCGAACTGGGCCAATTGATCATGATCGCCGTCGGCGGTCTGCTGATCTACCTCGCGATCGCCAAGAAGTTCGAACCCCTGCTGCTGCTTCCGATCGGCTTTGGCGCGATCCTCAGCAACATCCCCCTGGCCGGCATCGCCGGTGCGGACGGGCTGCTGGGGCATCTCTATCACGTGGGTATCGAGACCGGCGTGTTTCCGTTGCTGATCTTTCTGGGTGTTGGTGCTCTCACCGATTTCAGCGCCCTGATTGCTATGCCCAGCACCCTGTTTCTGGGTGCCGCCGCCCAGTTCGGTATCTTTGCCACCCTGCTGGGTGCCGTGGCGTTGAATCTTGTGCCCGGTTTCGAGTTCAGCATGACCGATGCCGCCGCCATTGCCATCATCGGCGGTGCCGACGGACCAACGGCGATATTTCTGGCATCCCGGTTGGCGCCGGACCTGCTCGGCGCCATCGCCGTGGCGGCCTACTCCTACATGGCCCTGGTGCCCATCATCCAACCGCCCATCATGAAGGCCCTGACCTCCGAGGCCGAGCGCGGCATCGTGATGAACCAACTACGGCCCGTGTCGCGCCTGGAACGCATTCTGTTTCCACTCACCATATTGGGCCTGTGCGTGCTGCTGCTCCCCAGCGCCGCACCCCTGATCGGCATGCTCACTCTCGGCAACCTGCTGCGGGTCAGTGGCGTTGTGGATCGCCTGAGCAATGCCGCCCAGAACGAACTCATCAACGTGGTGACCATCTTCCTGGGCCTGGCGGTCGGCTCCAAGCTCTCCGCCGATAAGTTCCTCACCCTGGAGACCCTCGGCATCCTGGTACTCGGCGCCCTGGCCTTCTGTATCGGCACCGCCGCCGGCGTGCTCATGGGCAAACTCATGAACCGCTTGAGCGGTGGCAAGGTGAATCCGTTGATCGGCGCCGCGGGCGTATCCGCCGTCCCCATGGCCGCCCGCGTGGTCAATAAGGTCGGCCTGGAAACCAACCACCACAACTTCCTGCTCATGCACGCCATGGGTCCGAATCTGGCGGGTGTTATCGGCTCCGCCGTAGCCGCGGGCATCCTGCTCTCCGTGCTGGGCAACTGACGGCGACTGCGTAATCTGTATACGCACAGGGCATTTCTGTGGGGCGGGGCTTTTGCCCCGCCCTGTCATTTTTAGATGGAGCTAAAGCCTCACTGGCTCCATCGTCGCATCAATCCGGCCGAAATATCTCGTCCAACACAATCGCCTTATCCGCTAACAAAGGCGGACTCAACGCATCCTCCGCAGCCAGCTCGGTTACCCGACGTTGCTTAACGGCACTCTCTCGGCGCAAGAGATATTGTACCTGTCAGGCGATTTGGCACGTTTGAGTGCTTACCTTGCGAATCAGCAGGTGCCGATGAGAGAGATGGTGTTGACATATAAATAATAACGATTATCATTTGCCTTGTCGTCCACTGAAATGATCACACAGCGCCATGAAGCCCAGCCCGCAAGATTTGTCCATTCCCAGACCGGAAGTCGTCACGCAGTGTGTCCCTAGCGAGCAGTTACTCGCCGGGCGGCGTGAGGTGGTGATTCGGCACCAGGGGGAGGACTATCGTCTGCGGGTGACGCGCCAGGGCAAGTTGCTGCTCACCAAGTAGACCGCTTTCTTCGTATTCACGCCGTCAGCCAGCCGTTTGTTCTGCCAGCCGGTACGGAATCCAACCCGGAGTGATCCATGAACGATTCCTGCAACACCGTATTACCGCAAGCAAATAATTCCACCGCCTTATCCGTTCCAGTGCGTCTGGAGCCGAAGATCCGCTCCGGCTGTTCAGGCGATTGTGCGAACTGCACGTCGCGAGGCGCCGGTGGTCGGGGAGGCAAGACATGAGCGCCACTGGACGGCGGTGGTTCAACAAACTGGACTTGCCCGTGCTGTTGTCCATCGCCGAGGACCGGGGGCTGCCGTTGACCTTGTCCAGTAACGATGAGGCAGTGGTGCAGCAGTTGTCGGCGGATGCCTTTGCCCTGAGCACCAACGGGCAGACCCTCACGCTGCGCACGCCCGATTGGGAGACGCGACTGGATATGGCCAGGGTCTGTGCGGTGTGCGCGGTGCGCAACCACCGCTGTGACCGGCAGGTGACCGAGCTGTGTTGTCTGGACGGTGATCGCCGTTGCCTTTGGACCCTGGGCGGGCCGACGCCGGGGATCGATCCCGGTGGCATGGTCTGGGAGCGCCTGCTGGATGCACTGACCACGGCGGCAGCCTGAATTTCCCTCCCCGCAAACGCGTTATCCCCGGTTCGATCCGACGACCGGGGAATTTTTTTGGACCCGTGTTGAGGTAACCCGATGAAGCGCCTTTTTTCGTTGACCATTCTTGTGTTGTTGGCGGCCACTGCCCGTGCCGCTGTGGATGCCAGGCAGGTGGCCGATACCTACGTGAATATCGGCGCGGCGGTGTACCAGGATTCGGTGATCGCCGCGCAGAATCTGGGGCGTGCCGTGGATGCGCTATTGGCCGAACCCAATCAGGCCAATCTGATGGCCGCACGGGCGGCGTGGCGGGCGGCGAGGGTGCCATATCAGCAGAGCGAGGCTTTCCGATTCGGCAATCCGGAGGTGGACGACTGGGAGGGCAAGGTCAATGCCTGGCCGCTGGATGAGGGACTGATCGACTACGTCGCCGAATCCTATGGCGATGAGAACGACGAAAACCCGTTTTATGCCGCCAATGTGATCGCCAATCCGAGATTGCGTATTGGCGGGCGCGAGGTGGACGCCACACGTATCGCACCCGCACTGCTGGCCGAGACACTCAACGAGATCGATGGTGTCGAGTCCAACGTGGCGCGTGGCTACCATGCCATCGAATTTTTGCTCTGGGGACAGGACTTGAATGGCACCGGGCCGGGCGCCGGCAACCGGCCCGCCAGCGACTTCAACAGCAAACATTGCACCGGCGGTAACTGTGAACGCCGTGGCGCCTATCTGCGCGCCGCCACCGATCTGTTGATCAGCGACTTGTCCGCCATGGCGGACGAGTGGGCGCAGGGCGGGGCGATCCGCAAGCGTATTTTGGCGGGCGATCCCACCGATACCTTGCGCGCCATTCTTACCGGCATCGGCAGCCTTTCCTACGGCGAGTTAGCCGGCGAGCGCATCAAACTGGGGCTGATGCTGCATGATCCGGAAGAGGAGCACGATTGCTTCAGCGACAATACGCATTGGTCGCACTACTACGACGTTGTCGGTATGCGTAATCTCTATGAGGGGCATTATCGGCGCATCGACGGCAGCCTGGTTTCCGGCCCGTCGCTGAGCGACTTGGTAAAGGCCAGGGACGCGGCGTCGGACGAGACGCTGCGTGAGCGTCTGGCCGCCAGCCTTGCTCGCGCCCAGCATATTGTCGACCGCGCCGAGGCCGGGGAGTCTTACGACCAACTGCTGGCTGGCGGCAATCGGGTCGGCAATGCGCTGATTCTGGCTCTGGTAGAGGCCCTGGTGGAGCAGACCCGCGCCCTGGAGAGGGTGGTTTCCGCCCTGGATCTGGGCAGCCTGCAATTTGAGGGTTCGGACAGTCTGGATGCGCCGCAAAAGGTGGGTAGTTGAAGTTCATCGCCCTTATCCTGCTATTTGTTTTGGGGTTGGCGCAGGCCGGCGCAAGCGGCGCCGGTCCGGCAGCCGAGGAGGCGCCCGGTGGCCCCGCCACCACCGCGCGGCGACTAAGCCGCGATGCCTTCTCTCAACCGGACGCAAATCTGGGGGTGGCCGATCGCCTGCGCTTTGCCATCGGCAAGGCCCTGTTTGAACGCGTCTGGGTGACGGCCCCTGCCAGCACACGATCCACCGACGGACTGGGGCCGCTGTTCAATGCCCGTTCCTGCGAGCAATGCCATGCGCGCGGGGGAAGGGGGCGGCCGCCGACAGAGGATGGCAAGGCCGTGTCTCTGGTGTTGCACCTGTCGATACCGTCGCCGGAAAGCGGTGTTACGCCAGAACCTGTTTACGGCACCCAGTTGCAGGATTTCGCCATTCCAGGGTTGACTGCCGAAGGTCGGGTCCGCGTGCGTTACCAGCCGTTTCCACTCACCCTGGCGGACGGAACCGGGATCGAGCTGCGCCGGCCGGTGTTTTCCGTTGCCGACCTGGGCTATGGTCCCATGGCCCAGGATGTGCTGATTTCGCCCCGAATCGCCCCACCGATGATCGGCCTGGGGCTGCTGGAGGCGGTGGACGAGGCCGACTGGCTGTCCCTGGCAGACCCGGAGGACCGCGACGGTGATGGTATATCGGGGCGGCCGAATCGTGTCTGGAGCGCTTCGCTGGGCCGTTGGGCGCCGGGTCGTTTCGGTTGGAAGGCCGGCCAGGCCAGTCTCGATGACCAGAACCAGGTTGCTTTCAGCAAGGACATTGGCATCTCCGTGCCGCAACACCCGGCGGGAGCCGGCGAGTGCACGTCCGCCCAGAGCGATTGCCTGACCGCCGCCGATGGCAACGCCACGGAGGCACCGTATCTGGAGGCGGACGAACAAATCACCGATCTGGTACTGTTCTACACGCGCCACCTTGCCGTTCCGGGGCGAATCGAGGCCGATGATTCGAATGTCCTGGCAGGCAGGGCCCTGTTCCATTCAAGCGGCTGCGCGGCCTGCCATCGCCCGAGTCTGCGTATCGCCGCGACGGGCGAGAAACCGGAACAAACCCTCTGGCCCTACACCGATCTATTGCTCCACGACATGGGCGAGGGTCTGGCCGACGATCGCCCGGAGTTCGTCGCCGACGGGCGCGAATGGCGCACCCCGCCGCTGTGGGGCATCGGCCTGACCGAAGAGGTCAGCGGCTATCGCTTCTTTCTGCACGACGGCCGCGCACGCTCGATTCTGGAGGCCATACTCTGGCATGGTGGCGAGGCTCGCGTTGCCCGCGATCGCGTCATCGCGATGGGGGCGGGGCAACGCGCCGATTTGCTGCATTTTCTGGAGTCCTTATGAAACTGGCTAACCTGCTGTTGCTGATTCTGTTTGGCCCGCTCGTCCTGGCGGCCACCCCGGAGGACATGCAGAGCGTCAACCTCCGTGTGGCGCAGGAGCAGGTGTTGCCCGGCTATCGTCATTTCCATGAGAAGGCGGAACGCTTTCGCGACACCCTGGGGGATTTTTGCTCTTCGCCGGATGAACACGGTATGAGCAAGGCCAGGGAAGGATTCGCCCAACTGCTGGCTGCCTGGATGGGCGCCGAACACTGGCAGTTTGGCGCCATTGAATTCGGTTTGCGCCGCGAGCGGATTTGGTTCTGGCCGGACAAGCGCGGCCGATCCGGCCGCCAACTGAGTGCGGCATTGGCCGAGGCGGACCCGAAGCTCCTGGCTCAGGACGCCTTTGCCTACGCCAGTGTCGCGGTGCAGGGGTTGACCGCGGCGGAGCGGCTTCTTTACGAAAACGAGACCCTGGAAGCGATCGCCTCGCAACCCTATCGTTGTCTGCTGCTCAAGGCCATCGCCGGCAATATGGTGCATCTTTCCGGTGAGATATTGACCGATTGGCAGCGCGCCGGAGACGGCGATCTGGCCGCCATCCAGGGGGCGGAACAGGACAACGACATCTATCCGGAGCCGGCTGCCGTCACTGCACGCTTGCTCGCCAGCCTGCGCAATCCGCTGGTGCGCATACACCAGCTCAAGCTGGCTGCGCCGATGGGGGAGAGTGCCACCGGGGCGCGCCCGAAGCGTGCCGAATCCTGGCGTAGCGGGCTCGGCATCGCCAATCTGCGCAGTAATTTCGCTGCTCTGGCCGCGCTGTATGGGGAGCAGCCGGACCAGGGCTTGCGTTCCTTGCTGGGCGAGCGACATGCGCCGCTGGACCGGGAGATCGTCACGGCATTCGAGGAGATTCGTAAAGATTTGGACAAGCTCCCGGACGATGCCTTCGCCGATCCCGCGCAACGGCCGGCCCTGGAAGCCTTGCTGGCGCGCGTTCAGAGTTTGGAGCAGACGGTGGAAAAATCGTTACCCGCAGCCCTGGACATACCCCTGGGCTTCAACAGCCTGGATGGAGATTGACGGCTATGGGCAAGCTGCCACGTCGGCAATTCTTGCGGGGGCTGCTGGCCATGGGGGCCACAGGTTTTCTGGGAAAGGTTTCGGCACGTGCCGGTGAGCCACCCTTGTACCTGAGTGCCGCCGATGGTGCGGACGGTCGTCATTACCTGCTGGCCTTTACGCCCGATGGTGAGATTGTCTTTAAGACATCATTACCCGGGCGCGGACACGCCATTGCCATGCGCCCGGACGGCGGCGAGGCGTTGGCCGTGGCGCGTCGGCCGGGGGAGTGGATGCTGCGGGTGGAATTGCGTAGTGGCCGCATTCTCGGGGAGGTTGTCGCCGCTGTCGGCCGGCATTTCTACGGGCACGGCGTGTTCTCGCCCGACGGTGGGCATTTCTTCGTGCCGGAGAACGACTATCCGGGCGAACGCGGCAGAATCGGTGTCTACGCCGTGCGCGAGGGTTATCGAAAGATTGCGGACTGGGACAGCGGCGGAATCGGTCCTCATGAACTGATTTACCTGCCGGGAGACCTTCTGGCGGTGGCCAACGGCGGTCTGCTGACCCATCCGGACAGCGGTCGGGACGTTTTGAATCTGGATACCATGCGTTCGAATCTCGCGCTCATCGACGGCCGCAGCGGGCAGATCCTGGAACGACACGAACTCGCCCCGCAGTGGCGGCTTTCCAGCATCCGGCACCTCACGGCTCTGGCGGATGGCGCCGTCGCCGTGGCCATGCAGACCCAGGCGGACAGTCGTGGACATGCGCCTCTGGTGGGTCTGTACCGACCGGGTGAGGGCCTTCAGCCGCTGTGGGCACCCCAATCGGTCCAGCGCGGTTTGCGAGATTACTGCGGCAGCATTTGCGGCGACAGCAGCGGCCGTTTTTTGGCGGTCTCCTCACCCAGGGGCGGTCGGGTCTGCTTCTGGAGCGATGCTGGGGACTATTTGGGGGAAACGGCACTGGCCGATGGCTGCGGTATCGCCGCCAGCGGTGACGTGGGTGAGTTTGTGCTCAGCGATGGTTTGGGCGGTTTGTCGCGTTTCGATCTGGCTGGCACCGGGATCGGAGTGATCCACCGCGGCCAAGGCTGGCGCTGGGACAATCATCTCAGCCGCCTTGCCGCCGCGGGTTGAAGCGTTCGGCGGGCATTGCCCACCGAACATCGGTTTTTACAACGCCTTCTTACAGAAGTACCAATCCACGCATTCGTAACCTTCCTTCATGCGTGCCTCGGCGGCTTCGGCGGTGGCGGGCGGCGGCACGATGACCTTGTCGCCAGGCTGCCAGGCTTCCGGGGTCGCAACCTTGTGCTTGTCGGAGGTCTGTAGGGCCTGAACCAGACGCACGAACTCGTCGATCGAACGGCCGTTGGTCATCGGGTAATAGACCATGGCGCGCAGGATGCCTTCCGGGTCGATGATGAAGGTGGCGCGAACCGCTGAGGTGTCGCTGGCGCCGGGCTGGATCATGCCGTAGGCGCGGGCCACCTGCATGGACAGGTCGGCGATGATCGGGAAGGGGATCTCCACCCCGAACTTCTCCTTGATGTTGCGTTCCCAGGCCAAGTGCGAGTAGTGACTGTCGATGGACAGGCCCAGCAACTCGGTATTCAATGCCTGGAAATCCCCGTGGCGATTGGCGAAGGCGATGAATTCCGTGGTGCACACCGGTGTGAAGTCCGCCGGATGGGAAAACAGCACCAGCCACTTGCCACGATAGTCTTCCAGCTTCTTGACCCCATGGGTGGTGGGGGCCTCGAAGGCGGGGGCGGGTTCGTTCAGGCGCGGCATGGCGGGAGCAATCGGATTGGTGTTTTCCATTGTGAGAGCCTCTTGATGCAAGTATTCAGTTTTGGGATTGGGCGTTGCCGCCCGGCTTGAGAGGCATAGTAGAATTTTATAATTAATAGATAAAATAGTTTAATACTGTCGCATGGATAGGTGATTGCTATCGTTCCTTGGGGCTATCATGAAGGGAGTTTCTTACCGCGGAGAATCGCTACCATGCGCTGGTTCCTTGTCTTTCTGTTCTTGTCTCTCGGCGCGCCGGCCGTTGCCGCCGACGCTTGCCCCTCGACCTTGGATTTCGAGAAACGGCCCTTGAACGGCAAAGAGCCGGTCCGCTTGTGCGATCTCTATGCCGGCAAGGTGGTGCTGATTGTCAATACCGCCAGCAAGTGCGCCTACACGCCGCAATACGATGGTCTGGAGGCCCTCTATGACCGTGAGAAGGACCGTGGACTGGTGATCCTCGGATTTCCTTCCAACGATTTCGGCGGACAGGAGCCGGGAACCGAGAAGCAGGTGCAGGAATTCTGTCGTCTCACCTATGGCGTCAAATTCCCCATGTTCGAAAAGACCCACGCCGCGCAGAAAGACGCAGACCCGCTGTATCGCAAGCTGGCAAATCTGGCCGGCGAATATCCGCGCTGGAATTTCCACAAATACCTGCTCGACCGGCAGGGTAATGTGGTGGGAAGTTTCCGCAGCCAGGTAAGGCCCGATAGCAAGGAGTTATTGAGGGCCATAGAGGCCCAGCTATGACCGAGCCCGCGCTGGCGCGCATACGGGTGGGGATCAGTTCCTGCCTGCTGGGAGAGGAGGTCCGCTTCGATGGCGGGCATAAGCGCAGCCTGTTCATCACCGAATCCCTGGCCCGCTATTTTGAATTCGTGCCGCGTTGTCCCGAAGTCGCCATCGGTCTTGGGATTCCACGTCAGGCAATCCGCCTGGTGGGCGATCCGGAGGCGCCGCGCGCCAAGGGCAATCGCGACGACAGTCTGGATGCGACCGATGCCCTGCGGGATTATGGCCGCGCCCAGGTCCGCGCACTCACCGACATCAGCGGCTACATACTGAAACGCGCATCGCCCAGCTGCGGCATGGAACGGGTAAAGGTCTATTCCCAATCCGGCATGCCTGCCAAAACAGGTACGGGCATCTACGCGCGGGAGTTTTCCCAGGGTTTGCCTCTCTTACCCATGGAAGAAGAAGGGCGTCTGCAGGATCCGGCCTTGCGTGAAAACTTCATCGGCCGAGTGTTTCTCTACCACCGCTGGCAAGCCTTGGAAAGGGCAGGCGTTACCGCAGGGGCCCTGGTTGCCTTTCACACCGAGCACAAATTACTTATCGGTGCCCACGATGAGAACGAGGCCCGCGCCTGCGGCCGGTTGCTGGCGGGTCTGGGTGATGCCGATGTCACGGCAGTGGCAAAGGAGTACATCAATCGGGTGATGACTGCCGTTCGCAAGCCTATCACCCGCCGTCAGCACGCCAGGGTGCTGCAACGCCTGGCGGGGTTTCTCAAGCGCAGCCTGGACAGCGGCGATCGACAGGAATTGGCGGAAACCATCGAAAACTATGGACGAGGTCTGGTGCCGTTGATCGTGCCACTGACGCTGCTGCGCCATCACTTCCGGCGCAATCCGGATGAATACATCGCCAGGCAGTTGTACATGAGTCCTTATCCGGAGGAGTTAATGCTGCGCAACTCGGTTTGAAGGTGCTCGTTGTCATCCGAAAGCAGGGAAATCATTGCCCGATTCCTGATTGTTTTACTCTGGATTTATTTGTTGCGATTGACCAGGGATGGTGCATGCCGCAGAAGTTTTTCTCAGGTTCGAATCGTAAAGGGGACTTCTGTTACCTCGTCCCTGTATCGTTTTTTCCTTGGAATTACCCTTCTTTTGAGCTTGCCTCATATAGTGTCCAATACCTTATAAGGCTGTTGCCAAGGCGCCCGTGCTCCGGTTGTGAGGGCAGGTCTTCAGGCCAGCCCAGATTGGCTGAACAGGGCTCGTTTAATCTCCCTATCTTTCTAATTTATATTACAAAATGATTAATATTTATCTGCAAGAATCAGATATCGCTGAACTACTCAGGATTTTGTTGACGGCCTAAACAGACTGTGCCACTCTTTGCCTACAACTAAAAATCAAATCTTGTCCCGGCAGCGATGTTTCGCCGCTGGCGGCTTCTTGTAAAACGCACGCGTTTTGCTTTTCCTCTGCACTTAGGGCAATTGGGTGAATGCAAAGTGGTACTCCGCTTTGCTGTGCGATGCCGCTGCGCATTCGCATTTGTGTTGGTGTAGTGCCTCAGAGAAATGTTTTTCAATCTCGACTCATTTCGGGGGAGCGGATGAAGATTCGCCAAGTTGCAGTTTGGGCCATTGGTCCGTTTGTTCTTCTGTTGTTTTCGTCCGCGGCGGCGGCGGCGATGATCGACTTGAATGATTTTTTTGCCGATCCGACGGTCACCATTGTGCCGGACGGGAGCAGTGCGTTGATGGAGGAGGATCTGGGGTTCAGCACGGTAGTGCTGGAAAACAACCCCACTCTGGGAGATCCCGAAGTGATTGTCGCGGCCCTGGGAACCGGTCTGTACCTGGATTACGCGTTTCAAGAGGCGGCGGGTGAAACCGATTCATTTTTGGTAGAGCTTTTGGACGCGATGACCTCCATGGCTCTGGGGCCGGCTTTTGTCTTTTCCAGCGATGTGACTTCCATGGGAACCATTCTGTTCGATTTGAGCACGTTGGTAGGCAGTCAGCTTGGTTTGAGAATAACGCTGATCTCGGAGCCGGGCGATATCGGTGTCGACTCGACTTTGACTGTTTCCAATCTACGGCTCGACCCCTTGACTCCCATGGGTAACGGATTGCCGCTTCCGGGAACGATGTGGTTATTGCTTTTTGGCTTGGGTGCTGCGCGACTGCGCGTCTGGAAGCCGGTGGGTTAGCCCGCCAACGTTTGAGGAGTCAGCCAGGTAGGGCGACGAATTTTAACGATTTTCTCTGGATCATTGGGTTGAGTGCCTGTGCGGCGCTCACGCACCAGGTCGTCGTGAGGCTTTTGTGTTTCGCCGGAACAACGATTTGGTCTCTCGGGAGATGAGTGCAATGCGAACAAATGGGCACGCCGCCTGTGCGCTGCGAATGGTGCGATGGGTCGTCCTCATCCTGTGCTTCTCGAATTCCAGCGCCTGGGCGGAAGTGGATCGCGGTGCCTTGGATGTCGTCAGCGATACGGTGACGACGGCCTACACACGTTTTTCGTCCAACCGTGTGACAGGAGAGACCCAGGCTGTTGCTGTGCTGACCAACACGGGCAACACCAACCTGAACGGTCCGCTGTATCTGGTAATCGACTCGCTGCTCCCGGACACCGTTCAGATTTTGGGGAACGATGACCTGACAACGGATGGTCGTCCAGTATTCATTGCCGACCTGGAAACACTGGAACCCGGAGCTTCGGTAGAACTGCCACTCACGTTCCAACCCGATTCCCGCCGGTTACCGCGACTCACCATTGAAGACAGCGTCTACGCAACACCCGTTGAGGGCGGCGATGGCATCGGCCCTGAACTGGCCATCGAATCACCAACCCCAGGTACCTTGCTCAATGTTACCCAGGTTGATGTCTCGGGCACGGTCGGCGACAACGCCGTCGCCGTAACGGTTGCGGGTCAACCCGCCACGATCAGCACCGGCCGCTTCAGCCTTATCGGTCTGGCCTTGCGCGAGGGCGTGAACACGTTGGTGGTGACCGCCGAAGACGCTCAGGGGGACGTCAGCAGCGACAGCGTGCAGATCGTCGTCGATACGCTGCCACCCATGGTGACAGTCGAGACTCCCCGTGCCGGTGCCGTGCTCACCTCGCCTCAGGTGGATATCGCTGGGCAGATCAACGACATCATCACCGGTACCACCATCGATGGGGAAGACTGCCAGGTAACGGTGAACGGCGTGGAAGCGGAAATCGCCAACCGTGCCTGGGTGGTGCCCGACATGCTGCTTCAGCGTGGCTTGAATCGGCTCACCGTAGTCGCACGCGATCGCGCCGGCAACTCTCGCACCGTGGAAACGGAGCTCACTCTTCAGGATCAGGCCGGTCAGCGAATCGTGTTGCTGTCGGGGAACAATCAACAGGCCGTCATGGGTTCGGCCCTTGCCGATCCCCTGGTGGTGACACTGCTCGATGCCAACGGCGATCCGGTGGTGGGCCAGCCGGTTACCTTCCACGTGTCGCGCGGTGACGGTGTGCTGGACGCGTTCCCGGAAAGCGGTTCAGAACTGGTTCGGTTCACCGACGACAACGGCATAGCCAGTGTGCGCTTCACCCTGGGAGCGCGTACCGGCGCAGCCAACCATCGTGTGATTGCCAGCGCGCCGGGATACATTGGAGAAGTGGAGTTCTGCGCATTTTCCAGCCCAGGCGATCCCTTCCGGGTCACCACGCTGTCCGGCAGTGGTCAGGTCGGCGTGGCGGAGGAAGTGCTGCCTTTGCCACTGGTCGTGATCGTGACCGACGAAGGCGGAAACCCGGTAGCCGGTGTGGACGTGACGTTTGCCGTGGAAGCGGGCGGCGGACGTTTGGACGGTGCAGCCAGCGTGGTGAAGACGACGGACAATGACGGCTTGGCCAGCGTCCGCTGGACCATGGGGCCGCAGCAGGGTATCAACAATCAAGTCGCGACCGCTGGTTTCGCGGGGCTCAGCGAAGCGCCAGCCGCGTTCAGCGCATCCAGCCGGGTCGCCGGTCCAGTGGATGATACGACCATCAGCGGCATCGTGTTGGACAACCAGGACAATCCCATTCCCGGCGTCACCGTTCATGTTGAGCAGGTTGGTGCGGTTCTGGACCCGGTTCCCACCGCCGTAACAGACGAACAAGGGCGATTCGTCATAGCCGGCGTCCCGGTAGGCGCCGTGCACATGGTGGCCGACGGTTCGACAACGCCGCGTGAAGGGATTTGGCCGGCGGTGGGTTTCGACCTCACCACCATAGCCGGCCAGGACAACACCGTTGGCCAGCCCATATGGCTGCTCCCGTTGGCCAATAACGAAATCCTCGTGCAGACCGGTGGGCCCGAGCAGGATATTTTCCTGTCGATGCCTAACGTGCCGGGATCGAAGCTCACCATCAAGGCCCACTCGGTCACCTGTCCGAATGGTCTGAGTCAATGCACCATCAGTTGGACACAGGTGCGCGGTGAGCGCGTGCCGATGCCGCCACCCTTGGGTTCGGCATTTATGTTGGCGGGCACCTTGCAGCCTGCCAATACCCACTTCGATCCGCCGGCCGGGATTTGCATCCCCAACACCTCCATGGCGCCAGGGGCGCAGGCGGAAATGTTCTCTTTTGACCATGACCTCGGCGAGTTCGTTGCCATCGGTACCGCAACCATAACCGGCGACGGAACGCAGCTCTGTTCCGACGACGGCTATGGCATCGTTAAAGCCGGTTGGCACGGTTGCGCGCCGCCGCCGCCGCCCGATACCTGCGTGTCGAGTTGCGATGACGGAAATCCCTGTACGTCCGACCGTTGCGAGAATGGTTCCTGCGTTCATGAACCCACCAATGAGGGCGGCGCCTGCGATGACGGTTCCGGCTGTTCGGTCGCCATCTGCGAAGGCGGGACCTGCGTGGAGCAGAGTCGAGAGGACGACGGTACACCTTGCGACGACGGTGATGCCTGCACGGAGAACGATCAGTGCACGGGCGGGGCTTGCGGTGGCGACTCCATCGCGGATACCTGCGACGACGGTAACGACTGTACCGACGATTCCTGCGATCCGGCCAGCGGTTGTGTAAACGAGAACAACAACAACAGCTGTGACGACGGCGACGGCTGCACCGAAAACGACGAATGTAGCGAAGGAAGTTGCATGCCCGGCGAGGAAATGGATTGTGACGATGACAACGTCTGTACCATGGACCGGTGCGAAGAGGGTGGATGTGTGAATGAGCCGGATCCTGGAATGGATGGCCAGTCGTGCGACGACGGATCGATGTGTTCGTCCATGGTTTGTGACAACGGCCAATGCGTGGAGGACCCGGACGCCACCGAAACCGATGGCACCATGTGCGACGATGAGAACGAATGTACCGAAAACGATCAGTGTCTCGACGGTGAATGCGTCGGCGAGGAGATCGATACGGGCAGTTGGTTCGACGACTCCTCCCTGACCGGCGATGTTCAGGTTCCACCTACCATCAAATCGAAAATCGAGAGCGTGATCAACGCCATTCCGGGTTTGGGCAGCATCAGCCTGGAAGAGGCCCGAGTCGGTTTGCGCGGCCGTGCCCGCAACTGCTGTGACGAAGAGTCCGGGTTGCAGGAGTTGGGCGTGAAAGAGGCTTCCGCGACCGGACTGCTCAAGGTCAAGATCAATTCCTGGACCTTGTGGGGGCCGCCGGCATTCGATCGCACCTATGATTTCGGTATCGCGGTGCTGGAGATCGTATTCGATGTCGGCGTGAAGGCAAATCTCGATTTCCGCGCCTCAGGCGAAATCGGCCGGCACTTCAATGCCTGTGACCCGGATGACACGTGTACCTTCGGCAACCTGCGCGGAAGCGTGGATCTGCAACCCGAAATCAAAATCGAAGTGATCGGTTGTTTCGAGACCGCGATCACCGATGAGGTTTGCGCGGGGCTGGACGTCAAGCCCGCGGCGATACGCTTCTCCGTGACGGCAGGCGGTTCGTTCAACCTTCCCGCGTGCGGCAGCGGCTTCGATTTCTTCGGACGAATAGGCAGGATAACCTTCCGAGCGGAGTTCATCTCCCTGTTCCCTGGGCGAAAACGAATCGTGTTCGAGCACGTGATCTTCGGCGGAGCGACCTTGTTCTGATGATGAACAGCGATACGAAGCTGCGGAGTAACAGTGAGCAAGCCATCGTTGCGCGCAGACTCATAAAGGTGGAACCAGTGATCGATTCAATCCGGACGAGTTTGGCTACGTTCCTGGCGACTGTCGCGTTGCTGTTGAGCGCGCCGGGACTGGCCAGTGAAACGGTGAGTTTTTATGTGCCGGTATCGGCCGATCGAAACCCCGTGCTCTCCAGCATGTCCGTCGACTTGGTGGTTCAGCGCTATATGGAACCGTTGGCATCCTTTGCAGGCAAAGCCGAGGATGAATACGAGAAAACCTTTGCCGGTGTGATGGAGGCGGTAGCTTCCGGTGACTACGATGCGGCTGGAACACTGCTGGGGCAGGGCGGCAAGGTGGGGCAGAAGTCGCTGGTGGACGGCTTGCGCAAGTCATTTCCCACCCTGGGGCGATCGAAGGTTCTGTATCAGGTATTTCTCGATGGGCGACGGATGTTCGTTTGGGAAACCAATCTGCGTGTCAAGGGCTCATCCCATCTATGGCGGCGGGCATTCGTCCTGGAGCCCGGAGAGGGAGGAATCCGGGCTGACTTGGTCAGCTCATCCAGACCACTGGAAGCCTTCATCCTCGCGGTGTTGCAGGAAGCCTCCGAGGTTACCGCCGGCAAGAGTCGGGGTGCGTATGGATTAAGCCTGTCTCCTCCTGACCAACCGATTTCTCAGCTTACGCCGGTACTGCGGTTTGCGGGGCGTTGGTATGGCGGAGCGACAATGGAGGAAGCCAGCCGCGATGGTTCGCGGGCGATGGCGGATTACGCGCTGGCGTTCACGCGTTTGCGCGCCGGGGACAATGCCGGTTACCTCGCCCGATTCACTCCCTACAGTCAGGCGAAAATGAAAAATTGGCTGGCCAAGATGCCCCCCGAGGTGCTGGCCGACTATCAGACCGGTAATCCGTCCAGAAAGATTTATTTCCGACTCGATGCCGAGCCGGTGGATATCGTTTTCTACCAATTGATCGATGCGCAAGGCAACGCCATCGAGGACACGGTGCGTTGGGACTATCTCCTTCATGACGGTGGCGCGGGCTATCTGCTCACTAACGCCTATGCCCAAAGCCAACTGGATGATGTTCTGGCGATGACGGGCCGATTCGAGAAGGGAATGGTCGAGTTCGTCCGGTCCTTCGGTCCGTAGCTCTCGACCATGCCAGGCGTTTTTCGATGGATGCGAATTGTGATCGAATCGCCAGAGTCTGCCAGCGCGAACCCTACGTTGGTAACACGGGAACCGTTGGAAGGGTCAGGGTCAGCAGTACTTCGGACTGTCTTCGCATCGACTTGCGCTTCCGAGACGCCTTGTTTCTGTTTGCCGTGTATCTGGTGATGGGCCCCTATCTCACCTACTGGGCAGCGACCAACTGGCGAGGGATGCGTGCCGATCACCCGATTTATGTTCAGTTGGCCATCCTGTTGTTCTCGATATTGGGATGGTGGGGACTGTACAAGACCGTGTTTGCGCGCCCGCGAGTGGTCATCGATGCAGTAAGGCGTAAGGGCATTGCCTTTCAACGTGGCTGGCCGGCCAAGGATCGCTGTTTCCTGCCCGCAGTCGAAGTGGCTTCCGTAAGGGTGGAGCCGTGGAGTTTCACTCTGGATAGCGGTCAGACCGTGCCGAATTTTCTACTTCGCGTCAGGAACTCACAGGGCACATGCTGGACCCTGTGCGCCTTCACGGATGAGGTGCAGGCCCGAAACACCTGCGACTCCGCTCGTCGATTACTTCATGTGGATAACTAAACATGGCTGAGCAATTGCCTGTCGGTAGGAGCAATTCGACTGCCGAATACGACAAAGCCAACTTGGCCGCTCATTCCCGATGCGGGGAATGTGGATGGGTTGGAATCGGGAGATCCAAGGCGATGGTGAAAAAGGCAAACACTCAGCCACTGGTGCTCAAGACCGTGAACAGCTTCCTACATAAAGCCGGGCAGTGGCTGGTGGCGGGGATTCTGTCCCTGATCACGGCGCTTTCGATTCCTTTAGCAGCGGTCGGCATGACGCTGGATGAGAGCTGCACGGCGACGATTTTCAATCGAAGTATCCGCGTCAATCCGGATGGTTCGTTTGCGGTGCCGAATGTCCCCGTGGACGGTGGGCGCTTTCGGGTCAGAGTGAGCTGTGAACGCGCGGATGGTGTTGTTTACGGTCAAACGGATCTGTTGGACCTGGTGGCGAATGGTGTCACGGACGTTCCACAGGTTTTTTTCGGCAATGTCACCGCGGTACCCGCGTCGCTCGAGCTCTTTATCGAGGAAGATCAGGCCGTTTTCACCTCGGCGGACGAGACACGTCAGATTTTTGTGATAGCGACCTATCCCGATGGGAGTAGGGCCGATCTGGGAAGTCGCTTTTTCGGAACGGATTTCACATCCAGCAATAGCGCGGTTGCCAGTATTGACGAAGACGGATTTGTCACCGCCCACCGTCGGGGTACAGCCTTGATCACCGCCCGCAACGAAGGCGTGGTGGGTTCGTTTGAGGTGCAAGTCCTGATTCCGAACGATGCCGACGGGGATGGCTTGACCGACGAATACGAACGGGCCAACGGCCTTGACCCCAACGACCCTGCCGACGCCTTTCAGGACCAGGACGGAGACGGGCTCAGCGCCACAGAAGAGTTTCAAGTGGGGACCAATCCCAGGGTGGCGGATACGGACGGCGATGGCATTGCCGATGGTGACGAAGTCAACGATCTGGGGACCAATCCGCTCAGTGCCGACTCGGATGGTGACGGACTGCTGGACGGTGACGAACTGCGTATAGGCAGTTCACCGACGGATTCCGACAGCGACGACGACGGCATCGGCGACGGGGCGGAAGTCGCCTTTGGATTGGATCCGACCGTTGCCGATCCGACTACCGTTGTGACGGGGCGGATCGTGGATCAGGATGGCGCGGCGGTGGCCGGTGCGGCCGCGACGGTGTTTGACCGGTTCAACGGCAACAGCGGCAGCGACGGTCGATTCTCAATTAGCGGAATTCCCGCCAACCAGGGCGATATTTCCGTGTTTGCTCGTCTGGTGCAGGGGCGCAGCGTGTTCGATGGGTTTTCTGCGCCAGTGCCTCCGTTGGCCGGTGGCGTAACCGATGTGGGCACCATCACCCTGGAGGTAGTGCAAGGGCGGGTCAGCGGCGTGGTACTGAGCCCGCGTGGAATGCCTGTCTTCGGCGCACGCGTTACGGTGGTTTCCGACCTCGACGAGCGCAGTGTAAACACCAACGTCAACGGCGTGTATCAGGCGGATAATCTTCCTCCCGGTCCGGTCACGGTCCTGGCCACCGATCCGTCAACCGGTCTGAGAGGGCGCGCGTTCGGCACCTTGCCGGAAGATGGCTCGGTGCTGATTGACGTGGTGCTGACCGCCGCGGGAGCTTTGCAGGGCACGGTTGTCGATCCCGACAGCGTACCGGCGGGCAGGGATGTGGGGGTGACTCTTCGGGGTCCGGCGACACGCTTCGGAACCACCGACTCGCTTAGTGACTTCCGTTTCGATTTCTTGCCGTTGGGCGTCTACACCATCGACGCGGAGGACGGTGCCGGCAATCGCGGTCGCACCAGCGGTGCGCTGACGGGTACCAATCAGACGATCCGGACCAATATCACCTACCTGGGACGTGGCTCGGTCGATGTGAATGTTGAAGATGGCACCGGCGTCCCGGCCGCAGGTGCCAATGTCACGCTGGCCAGTCGAAGCGTGTTCGGCGGCAGCTTCGCGGGTGTCAGTGGCGTCCAGGGTGATTTGCGGGTCGACGGCGTCTTTGTCGGTGATTTTGAAGTCTCTGCGCGTGATCCGGCACTTGGCCTGGGAGGGTTCGCCACCGGTCGGGTTGCGGCCAACGGGGACCTGATACCCGTCACGGTGACGCTGGAACCTGCCGCGACCCTCACTGGCATCGTTTATCTGTCCGATGGCGTTACCCCTGCGCCGAATGTTCGATTGGAGCTTTCGCCTTCTGGGCGTAGCGCCATCACCGACGCGTCTGGCGGATACCTGTTCGAGGGCCTGCCGCTGCGCACCTACACCATCAACGCCACCGAAACCGGTACCGGCGACCGGCAGCGTGCCGTCGTTGCCCTGGAAAACGCCGGCGATACGGTTCAGCAGGACTTGAATCTCAACGGTCTGGGCAGCGTCACGGTCACCGTCATCGACGGCGCCGGGCAATTGGTACCCCAGGCGCAGGTGATCGTTACCAGCCTCACGACCTTCGGTGGATCGCAACAAGGCATCACCGATGCGGATGGCGTTGTGAACTTCGCCAATGTCCTGGCCGGACCGTTCTCGCTCTCCGCGATGGATCCCGTCGATGAATTGGGCGGTTCGCTCAATTCCAGCGTTCTTGTCGGCGAGAGCGTCAGCCTGACGGTGCAACTCGAAGATGCTGGCGCCATTATCGGCACTGTTTTGTCCGCCGATGGCGTGACGCCGGTTCCGGGTATTCGCGTGACCATCAGCAGCATCAACCGCACGTCGGTCTCGGGCACCGATGGCTCCTATCGCTTCGACATGATTCCGATTGCACGTAGTCCCTACAGTCTGACCGCCCGGGATAACCAGGGCGCGCTGCGCGCCAGCGCCAGCGGCTTGACGCTGAATGGCGAAGGCGATCAGATTGTGCGTGATCTTGTGCTGAGTGGTATTGGCACCGTGACCGGTACCGTGTTCAATCCGGACGGTACTCCAGCAAACGGCGTAGGCGTAACCCTGGACAGCCAGGTCAATGGCATGCCAAACCGCTTTGCCACCACCAATGCCCAAGGCGAATACACCATTGGCGGTATCCCCCAGGGGGCCTACAACGTATCTGCTCAGATCGTCGCCCTGCGTTACGGTGGATCGGCCTCGGGAAGCGTCAATGTGGATGGCGAAGTGGTCATCACCGATGTGCAGCTGCTGGAGAACCAGATCCCCAGTTCCACGGCCACCCTGTCGACCCTGTTCGATGCCAACGGCATGGACTTCGGCATTCAGCAAAGCGGTGAGGTTCGCGACGGCAAAACCGCCGTCTTCCAGGGAGATGCCGGTGTCAACCGCGGCGGCATGCGCCTGGAGATTCTGCGCGATGGCGTCGCCTTCCCGTTTATCGGTAGTGGCGCGGCAACTGAAGAGGGTGGCCGCGAACTGTCGATTCCGGGCACGGTGGCGGGTCTGAGCATCCAACGCAAGGTTTATGTTCCGTCGCAGGGTTATTTTGCCCGCTATCTTGAAGTGATCCGCAACGACGGCAGCGAAGCGATCGATTTCGAGGTCCGTGTCGATACCCATTACCGATTCATTCAACAGGTCCGCGATGGCTTCCGTTTCAACGAACCGCCGCGTGTGATCAGTACCAGCGACGGCGACGCCTTGTTGTTGAGCGGCGATCGCTGGGCCGTTATCGATGACAACGAAGATCGTGACCCCTTCACCTTCACCAACCTGCCCAGCGTGGCGCAGGTGTTCGATGGTCCTGGGGCATTCGACCGTGCCGACCTCACCGACTTCTCCGTGGATTTTGGCGGTACCTTCGGGCGTTTGCGCACCGTCTGGCAGAATTTGACCCTGCAACCGGGGCAGAGCATCGCCCTGTTGCACTTTACCGCGCAACAGACCGGACGTGAATCGGCGCGCCAGTCGGCCTTGCGGTTGGAACAGCTGCCCCCCGAGGCACTCACCGGCCTGAGCGCCGAAGAGCGGGCTGCGGTGATCAACTTCACTGTGCCGGCCGACGGCGTGAGTGTGTTGCCTGCCTTGCCGGCACTGGATGGCCGAATCGACGGCACTGCCTTTGAGTACGACGCAGCCACGCCGGTGGCCACCGCCACCATCCGCCTGCGCAGCGACAATCCTCTGTTCCAGCGCGAGTATGCCAACACCTCCAACAGCAGCGGTGCGTTCAGCTTCACCTCCTCGTTCACGAACCGCTCCACCAATCGGGCCATTCCCCGCGGGGCCTTCACCCTGGTGGGTACGCATCCGATCAGCGGCCAGCGTACCGCCCCGCTCACGGGCGATCTCGCCGATGCGGCCAGTACGGTCCGCGATGTGGTGTTTACCGGCAACGGTATCCTTGAAGGAACCGTGCGACGCACCGACGGTACGGTGGTCAGCCAGGGTACGGTATCGCTCAGTGGCGGGGATTTGCTCAGTACCCTTCGGGTCAACATCGGGGTGGATGGCTTCTATCGCTTCGGCGGGCTCCCGCCCAACACCTATACCGTGCGTGCCGAACTCCCAAGCGCACAGGGAAGCGGCCTGATCGGCACGGTCTCGCCGACCGTCGTCGCCAACCAGACCACTACCGCTGACATCGTGCTCAGCCCTTCCGGTATCGTCACCGGAACCCTGCGCGACGGAGGCGGCAACGTCGTGGTCAATCGTGAAGTGCGCCTGGTGGCCCAGGGCTTCCTGCGCCGCGCCAATAGCGACACCGGCGGCGTGTTCCGGTTCGTGGACGTGCCAGTGGGCAATTACACAGTCGAATCCAGCGAGCCCAGCACCGGTCTGGTGGCCGCTACGCCGGTGTCCGCGGTCGCCGACGCGAGCAGCGAGGCCGATGTGCAGTACATCGGTATCGGCACCGTGCGCGTGCAGGCCAACTTCACCGATGCCAGCGCCGCAGCCAATGCGCCGGTCCGTATTCGCCGCACCGCCCTGGGGGATTTCTTCGCCAGCATCGGCAACACCGATACCAACGGCCTGCGCAGCATTACCAATGTCCCCCTGGGCGGATTCACCGTGCGGGTGTCCAACCCCATCAACGGTACGCTGCTTGGCGAGGCCACCGGCGTGATGGCCAGCCATGGTCAAATTATCGATGTGGCGGTAACGGTGCCGGTAGACCTGCCGCCCAGCGTGACGATTTCCTCGCCAACGGCCGGTGCCAGTTTCCTCAGCGGTAGCGTGGTGCCGATAGTCGCCGCCGCCAACGATGATCTGGCGGTTGCCAGAGTCGAATTCTTCGCCGATGGCGTTTTGGTCGGCAGCGATAGCAGCGCACCCTATCAGATCGGCGCCACCTTGCTGGCCAACGGCTCGCCTCATGTGCTGGGTGCCCAGGCCGTCGACAGCGCGGGTCAGCGCAGCGCGGTGGCCAGTGTTTCGGTCGATGTAGTGGGCGATACCGTTGCGCCGACGGTCGGTTTCGTCAGTCCGGCGAACGGCAGTGGTTTCATCGAAGGCACCACTGTTTCCGTGCAAGCGGCCGCAAACGACAACGTGGCCGTGGATCGGGTGGAATTCCTGGTCGGTGGCGCGGTGTTCGCCAGCGACACGACCGCGCCCTATACGGCCAGTTATCCGCTAGCATCCAATCTTGCCGACAGCGGTCCCACTCCCTTGACGATCGTTGCAAGGGCGGTAGACCGCTCCGGAAACAGTGCGCAGGCGAATCTGGGCATCACCGTGCTGCCCGATGCGCCACCGAGCCTTGGCCCGGTCAATGTCCCGGCCTCCGGCACCACGCGCATTGAGGGCACCCAGATACGCTTTGAATACAGCGCTAGCGACGACGTCGCGGTCGCCGCTGTCGAACTACTGGTCGATGGTGTCAGCGTATCGACCCGCACCAGCGCTCCCTACGGCTTCGACCTGACCCTGCCGCAGCAGGCGGACGTGGGCGGGGCGATCTCTGTCACAGCGCGCGCCCTCGATACCCAAGGTCAGTCTGCCACCAGCGCTGCGATCGTGGTCAATATCACCAGCGATCAGCCGCCCACGGTGACCCTAACGTCCCCAGCCGCCGGCATCGACGTGGTGGAGGGGAGCACGCTGAATCTGGTCGCCAATGCCAGCGACGACATCGGCGTCGCCCAGGTCGAGTTCTTCATCGATGGTCAGTCCGTGGGGGTCGATACCTTACCCTTGTTCCGGGCCACCGGGCGTGTGGCAAGCGGTGCTGACGGCGACGCGGTGGTGATCCGGGCGGTAGCCACCGACACCGCCGGCCAAACCGGCGAGACACAGATCTCGCTGGTGCGGCGTGACGACACCACGGCGCCTTCCGGCACTGTGGACGCCCCCGCGAACGGTTCGATTCTCTCGATCGGGGCCAGCGACGTGGCCATCATCATTGACACCTCCGGATCTGCCGGTTCCAGTTGCGGTGTCGACGTGACGGGCGACGGGGTCGCCGACAGCATCCTGGCCTGCGAAGTGTTTGCAGCCAAAGAGCTGCTCAACTTCCTCGATCCGACCGCCACCCAGGTGACCGTGATCGACTTCGAGAGTGGTGCATTCGTCGTACAACCGCTGACCAACGACTTCTCGGCAGCGGCTGCCGCACTGGACAATATCCTTGCCGCCGGCGCCAGTGGCGGTACCAACTTCGATGCCGCCATGCAGGTGGCAACCAATGAACTGGTTGGTGTTCGCGCCCGCCGCGAAGCCACGCCGGTGCAGTTGTTCCTCTCCGACGGCTCTGCCAGCGTGCCGACGGCACAGATCCAGCGTGCCGCGGAAGGCGGGATCGTGGTCAACACCTTTGCCGTAGGCGCCGGTGCCAGCACGACGGTTCTGCAACAGATCGCGGACGAGACCGGCGGTGTGCTTACACCGGTAACCGATCCGGGCAGCCTGGTGCAGATCCTGCCCAACATCATCCTGTTTGGCGTCGATTCCCTGCCGGTGCTCGTCAATGCCACGGACGACATCGCGGTGCGCGAGGTCGAGGTGCACGTCTTCTCTGCCGACGGCAGCATCGACGTCACGGTTACCGACGACCAGGCGCCCTTCGCCGTACTTGCCGGACTGCCCAATCTGCAGACCTCGGTACAGGTGACGGTCGACGCCACCGTGATCGACTTCGGCGACAACCGAACCGATCTGCCCAGTGTCTCCGTTACCGTTCTGCCGGCGGTGAACGATCCGGAACTGGTCCGCATCGATCCCGCCCTGGGCGCGCCGGGAGACATCGTTGACCTGTACGGGCGCTTCCTGGCCCCGGATGTCGGAACCGCCATGGTCGACTTCAACGGCACACCGGCCGTGGTCAACTCCGGCGACAAGATCCACCTCAATGTGACGGTGGGCGCCGGTACCAGCTCCGGTCCGGTGACTGTCACCAACGACCAGATCACCAGCAACGGGTTGAATTTCTCGATCGACACCGATGGGGACGGGCTGTCCGACGAGGACGAACTCGCCGCCGGCACCAACCCGCTGCTGTCGGACACTGACGGCGACGGGCTCAATGACGGTGACGAAGTGCTGACCTACGGTACAAACCCCTTGGTCGCCGACAGTGACGGCGACGGCCTTAACGATGGGGTGGAAGTCGACAATGGCCTCGATCCCGCCAACCCGGCGGATGCGGGGGCAGACAACGATTCCGATGGTCTGAGCAACGCGGAGGAGGTTGCGCTGGGCACGGATCTGAACCTCGCCGACACCGATGGCGATGGCCTGAGCGACGGCGACGAGGTCAACCTCTACGGCAGCAACCCAACACTCTTCGATACCGACAGCGATGGCTTGAGCGATGGCGAAGAGATCGGTCTCGGCACCGATCCGTTGACGCCGGATTCCCAGGCGCCGAGCGTGGCCTTCAACACCCCGGCCGCGGGCGCCACCCTGATCATCGGTCAGCAGGTAAGCTTCTCCATCGACGCCACCGATGATGCTAAGGTCACTGTTGTCGAGCTGCGCGTCAACGGCGCCCTGGTGGGCTCCGACTCCACGGCGCCGTTCGAGGTGAGCACCCTGATACCCAGCGGTGGCGCCTCGATCACCTTGGAAGCCCGCGCCTTCGATACCAATGGCAACGTCGGCAGCACGGGTGAGGTGGACTTCCCCACCATTGCCGATCCCCTCACCACCGTGGTCGGGTTCGTGAGAAATGGCGCGGGGCAGCCGGTGGAAGGCGTGGCAGTCGATGTGGGGGCATTCAATGCGCTGACCCAGGCCGATGGCAGCTTCGGCATTGCCGGCGTGCCGACCGTGAACGGCGATATCGTGGTGCGTGCCAGCGGCATGATCGGCGCCACCAACATCGTCGTGTTCAGTACCGCCACCGCCCCGGTGCCGGGGGGAACCACCGATGTCGGCAATATCGTGTTCGCCCTGGTCACCGCGGACGTGGGGTACTACGACCTCAGCCTCAACAGTGGCGACAGCGATCAGGCGACCGCCATTACCCGCGCGGAACTCAATGCCTTCAACGTCGGCAACATGAGCACCGCCGATCTGAGTCAATACCAGATACTGTTCGTGCAAAACCCCAGCAACAGCAGCTATTCGTCGAGCTACACCAGTCAGTTGAGCAAGGTGTTCGACTTCGTCTCCAACGGCGGCGTGCTGGTGTTCCACGATCGCTACGTCACCGGCGCGGCCTCCATATTGCCTGGTTCTCCGGGTACCTTCGTTCGCTCCCTGACCAACGATACCCAGGTGCTGTTGCAGGGGACCGCCCTGACTGACGGACCGGGGGGCATCATCAACGATACGACGCTGGACTTCGGCAACAACTCCCATCACGGTTATGTGCAGGCCGCCAGTACGCCCGATTCGGCCGTGGGTCTGTTGAGCGAGACCAACGCGGATCGCTGGGTGACCTACTACTACCGCCATGGCAGCGGCTATGTGATCTACTCCGGTATCCCGCTGGACTACTACCTGAACGGTTCCGGCAGTGCCGCCTTCCGCGATATCTATGCGCCGAACATCCTGGCCTTCGCCGCCCAACTGCGGCGTCCGGACAGCGATTCCGACGGCCTCTACGACGATGAGGAAGGCCCGCTGGGAACCGATCCCTTCAATCCGGACAGCGATGGCGATGGCCTGACGGACGGCTTCGAAGTCAACAACGGCATCGACCCACTGGACAACGGTACCGGTGACATCAACAACGGTGGCGTCGGCGATCCGGACGCCGATGGCCTCACCAACCTCCAGGAACAGGAGGCCGGCACCGACGTGTTCAACCCGGACACCGATTCGGACGGCCTCAGCGACGGCGAGGAGGTGAACAACTCCCTGACCGATCCTACCCAGGCCGACAGCGACGGCGACGGTCTGTCCGACGGGGAAGAAGTCAATAATCTCGGTACCAATCCCAATGCCGCCGACAGCGACGGCGACGGTCTGAGTGACGGCGATGAAGTTAATATTCACGGCTCCAATCCCTTGCTGTCCGACAGCGATGGCGACGGCCTGACCGACGACATCGAAGTGGCCAACGGCCTGGATCCCAACGACCCCGCTGATGCCCAGGCCGACGCCGATTCCGATGGCCTGAGCAATGCTGAGGAGATCGTCCTGGGGACCAATCTGTTCAACCCGGACAGCGACTTCGACGGCCTGAACGACGGTGACGAGGTCAACGTCCAGGGTAGCGATCCGTTCAATCCGGACAGCGATGGCGACGGTTTGACGGACGGCGAAGAGGTCTTCGTAACCAATACCAACCCCACCAATCCCGATAGCGATGCCGACGGTATCTCGGACGGGCTGGAAGTCGACTTCGGCCTCGATCCCAACGACGGTGCCGATGCCCTGGGCGACCGTGACGGCGACGGTCTGACCAATAGCGATGAGATTGCTCGCGGTACCGATCTCAACGAGCCCGACACTGATCGCGACTTGCTGTCCGATGGCGACGAAGTCAACACCTATCTCACCAATCCGCTGGATCCCGACAGCGACAACGGTGGTCGGGTCGATGGCAACGAAGTGCTGGTGGACGGCACCGATCCGGCGGACGGAGCGGACGACAACGTTGTGTTGCAACGGGGCGATCTGGTCCTGATGGAGTCTGCCAGCGACGACATCATCCGCATCGACACCGCCACCGGCATCGCCGAGATCCTGACCTTCGGCAGCGAGATCCAGGCGGTGACCGGCTTCAATCCGTCCTTCTTCGACCGTGGGGCGGCCGTGGACAGTGCGCACAACATCTACTTCAACGATGGCAGCAGCGGAAGCGTGTTGCGCCGCAGCCCCGACGGAACTATCGCCATCCTGGCTACCAACGCCGAGATCGGTGTGGCCACTGGCTTCGGCAGTGCCACTCTCGAGGCCATGGCGCTGGGTCCCAACGGTCTGCTCTACATCAACGACCGCACCTCCCAAGGCGTGGTGACGGTGGACTCCGTCACCGGTGGCGTGGGCGTGTTGGCCAGTCAGGCCGACTTCCTCGCCGTCGTCGGGGTCAGCAGCATCGATCTGGATGGTGGCATCGCGGTTCGCCCGGATGGCACGGTCCTGACGGTCAGCGATTCCAATCCCATCGGCGTGTTCTCCATCGCCCCCAGCGGCGTGGTTAGCCTGTTGGCCAGCAACGGCGGCTTCAGCGGCCCCGATGGCTACAGTGCTCTGGCTCCGAACGGTGATCTGGCCGTAGCCGACGATAACCTGGACAAGGTCTATCGGGTCAGCCCGGCCGGCGTGATATCCGATCTGCTTACCCAGACCCAGTTGGAAGCGCCGTTGAACTTTGCAGACGCAGATATGGAAGGTGGCATCGTGTTCGACGATCAGGGCACGCTGTACTTTGCCGAGGAAAACCAGGACCACATTCTGCGTTACCGCTTCGCGCCGAATGGCAGCTTGGTCGAATCGGACGTGTTCGTCTCCGTCGACCAACTGACAGTCCTGTTGAATGGCATTCGTCCCGACCACGATGGCGCTCTTGCCTTCGTACCCGCCAAGGACAGAGACGGCGACGGACTGGAAGATGATGAGGAAACCGCCCTCGGCACGAATCCGGACAATCCTGATTCCGATGGGGACGGGCTCAATGACGGCTTCGAGGTCGCCAATGGCTTCAATCCCCTGCAATCGGGCGAACAGGCCCAGGATCCGGATGGCGACGGCCTCGACAACCTGCAGGAGCAGGATGCCGGCAGCGATCCCAACCTGGCCGATACCGATGGCGACGGGCTGGGCGATGCCGCCGAAGTCAACCTGTACGGCACCGACCCGGCGGTCGCCGACACGGACGGAGACGGACTGAACGACGCCGATGAGGTCAACATCCACGGCACCGATCCGCTGGACCCGGACAGCGACGATGGCGGTCAGCCCGATGGCGCCGAAATCAGCGACGGTACCGACCCGCTCAACCCGACGGACGATCTGGTGGCCGTGAGCCTGCCTCACAACCTCACCGATGGAGGTGGTTTCCTCTGGGATATCGAGGGCGACGGTTCTATCAACGATGGCAGTAACGATGCTTACGACGGTGGTTTGTACCTGTCGATCAACGGGGTGAGCTTCCCTTACCTGGACAGCGGTTTGCTGGAGGAGGGCCTGCGCGAGGTCCGCATCGGCCCGACGCTTGTCGACCAGTTAGTGGTCACGCGCAAGATCTATGTACCGGCCGAAGGTACCTTCGCCCGCTTCCTGGAAATCGTCGAGAACCCGAGCGGCAGTACCGTGACGGCCAGTTTGAGCCTGGATACCAACCTGGGTTCGGACAGTGGCACGATATTGGTGGCCACCTCCGATGGCGATGCCAGCTTCACCGCCAATGACGACTACCTGATCACCGACGATAGCGACGGCAGTGGCGACCCGACCATGGCCCATGTGTTCTCCGCGCCCGGTGCCGTACTGGAGCCCTTCTCGGTGTTCACCAACGCGCCCGGCAATGACGACATCAACTACACCTTCAGCTTCAGCGTGCCCGCCGGCGGACGGGTGATCATCATGCATTTCGCTTCTCAGAACGCCGATCGGGCCGCGGCAGCGGTCAGCGCCGACGCGCTGAGGCAGTTACAGGGCGGTGCCCTGACGGGTATGAGCGAGGCGGAACTGGCTGACGTGGCCAACTTCCCGGTGTTCACGGACAGCGACGGCGACGGTCTTTCCGACCAACAGGAACTGCTGCTGGGCACCAATCCCAACGCCGCCGACAGCGACGGTGACGGCCTCAACGACCGCTTCGAGGTCGACAACGGCTTCGATCCGCTACAGCCGGGTGAGCAGAATCTCGATCCGGACAGCGACGGCCTGGACAACCTCGCCGAGCAGGCCGCTGGCAGCGATCCCAACCAGGCTGACAGCGACGGTGACGGATTGACCGATCCCCAGGAACTGGCCCTGGGGACCAACCCAAGTTCGTCTGACACGGATAATGACGGCTTGAGTGACGGCGCGGAAGTTAACCAATGGCTGACCAACCCCACCAACCCGGACAGCGACGGCGACACCCTCACCGACGGTTTCGAAACCCAGCTAGGGACCGATCCCAACGACGCCGACACCGACGACGACGGCACGGACGACGGTACCGAACTGGCCTTGGAGCGCGACCCGCTGACCCCCGACGGCCCGGTTGCAGCGGCCGCTGGCGACAGCACCGTGATCGCCGGGCCTGGCAGGCCGGCCTCCGGTCTGCCGGGTGATCGGGACGGCGACGGCCTGAGCGATGCCCGCGAAGCGCAGTTCGGCACCAATCCGAGCAACGCCGACAGCGATGGCGACGGCCTGTCCGATGGCGAAGAGGTCGACGACTACGGTACAGACCCGCTCCACCCGGACAAAGACGGCGACGGTGTTAGTGACGGTCAGGAAGTTCTGATCGATCTCACCGACCCCTTGGATGCCGACGATAACAAGCGCTGAGCTATTGCGGACAGGCCCCAACCTGCCAGGGCTCCACAACCCCGGCAGGGTTGAACGGCGCAAAGTCACAGCGTGCTCAGCAACCTGGTTTACAGGAGATTGGCGAATATGGCCAAACGCAAAGCGATGCAAACCCTGATACTGGCGGGCGGCGTCTGTCTGGCAGCGAACGCGGTAGCACAATTGGCCGACCCGCTGGCGGCCGAGACCGATTCCTTGCTCGATGCCGCCGCAGGCCTTCTACAAGCAGCCCAAGCGGAAGACCGGCAGGCCATGGACGACGCCACCTGTGGACCGGCCTTCCGTGACAACGCCCTGGCGCGGGCCCAGGCCCTGCGCCTGATCGCCGATGCGCAATCGCAGCCGCTTCAGGACAATTACCGCGAGAAATACCTTGATGAAATTCAAGCCCGACTCGGTGACTGGCTGCGTCGCGGAAAGTCCGTCCTTCACCTCGATCTCAGCCGCGTCCAGGGTTTGAACAGCGGACAGGAGATGCTCAGCTCTGCGTCCGACGCGCCGATTGTCATTCAGGCCCAGGGCATCGTCGGTATCGAATGGGAAAGCGGTCTGACGACCGATCTGCCCGCCACCTTCGCAAACGGCCACTGGTGCTTCCAACCCGTCTCCGTGCAGATCGACGCAGGGCTATAAGCAATGAAGTTGTGGCTGATCCCCAAACCCGCGTTGGGCGGGGTGGTTTTCTGTTTTATGTTGTTGGCCGTCCTGGGCCCATTGTCTGCGGAAGCGGACGAGACGGCCCTCGTCAACATGCTTCGGTCCCTGTCCAGCGACGTTCGGGCACTGCGTGAGGAGGTTCGCCAGCTCAAGAGCGAAGTTCAACGCCTGCGCCTGGAAGACAGCAAACCCGCTTCTGCCAAGGCCAATGTGTTGCAGCGCTATACCCTGGATCTGCATGTCGATGACCACGGTGTCGGAGACGCGGAGGCCAAGGTGGTGATCATCGAATACTCCGATTACCAATGTCCGTTTTGTGCCCGCCACCAACGTCAGACTTACCCACTGATCAAAAAGAACTATCTGGATACGGGCAAGGCCCGCTACATCGTGCGCGACTTTCCCCTGGGGTTTCACAAATTCGCACGGGACGCCTCGTTGGCGGCGATCTGTGCAGAGAGGCAATCGGCCTATCAAGTGATGCACGACGGCCTGATGGCCAATCAAAAAGGCTTGAACCGGGAAACTATCGAAAAGCTGGCGGGGGATGCCGGTTTGAATATGGACGCGTTCCAAGCCTGCCTGGGCAGCGAAAACGCAGCGAAACTACTCGAAAAACGAATCGCCTCCGGCAAGGAAATGGGCGTCAGAGGCACCCCCACATTCTTTGTTGGCCGACTGGTTGACGGAAAGGTGACGCAAGCCACGCGAATTTCCGGCGCACAGGCGTATCCTGCTTTTGCGAAGATCGTAGACTCCTACTTCTAAGGCGTTCTGGCTTTCCATCCACGCAACCCTTGGGGCTGTGGCGATAGGTTTGTGCGCCTTGCATTTTTTGATCGACTGGTAATTGCAGTAGTTTCCGGAGGTTTTTTCATGTCTGGGTTTTCTTTTCCTTGTTCGGGTATCGCGCGCGCCGTGGTCCTGGCGGCAGCCGCAGTATCACTGGCGGCTTGTAGCAATGGTGGTGATTCCTCGGACGATCAGGTCAATGCGGAACTTCGCAGCAAGCTGAGCGCTACCAGCCTTACCGGAGACCCCAGCACCGGACGAACCCTGCCGTCAATTGCCGACCCACTGCCGCAATTGGGCAAGCTGCTGTTCTATACCAAGGCACTGGGAGGCGATGGCGACTCGGCCTGTGTTACTTGCCACCATCCGGTCCTTGGCGGCGGAGACGATCTTGCGCTGCCCGTCGGTGTGGGTGCGGATCTGCCGGACCTCCTGGGGCCGGGCCGCAATCATTCCACTCTGGCGACGCATTACGACGGAGGTCCTACCGTACCCCGCAACGCCCCGAGCACCTTCAACATTGCTCTGTGGGATTCGGTCCTGTTCTGGGATGGCCGGGTAGAGAGCCTTGGCAAGAGCGCTGGAGCCAATGGCGGCGACGGTCAAGGCATACGCACGCCTGATAGTGCCTTCGGTATCGCCGATCCTGACGCCGGTCCCAATCTGGCTGTCAGCCAGTCCCGTTTTCCCGTGACATCGGCAGAGGAAATGCGCGGTTTTCTGTTCGAAGCGGGGAACAACAATGCGGCAGTGCGCGACCATCTCCAGCAACGTGTCGGTGGTTATGGCGAGGCCGCCACCGAACTCGCGCGCAACTTCTGGCTGAGCCAGTTTCAGACTGCGTTCAACAGTGGGGATGACGCACAAACCCTGATCACCTTCGACAATATCGTGCTTGCCATCGGTGAATACGAACGCTCCCAGGTGTTCGTCGATACGCCTTGGAAGGCATTCGTTGAAGGGGATGATGGAGCCATCGGCGATTCTGCAAAGCGCGGTGCCTTGCTGTTCCTCAACGACGTCTCCGAGGGCGGAGCCGGTTGCGCCGCCTGTCACCAAGGCGATTTCTTCACCGATGAGGGCTTTCATGTGCTCGCCATTCCGCAGTTTGGTCGCGGTAAGGGCAATGGCGACAGCGCAGATGACGATTTCGGTCGGGCGCGAGAGACCGGAGACGATGCCGACCGGTATGCCTTTCGCACGCCCACGCTACTGAATGTCGCCGTCACCGGGCCTTGGGGTCATGACGGCGCATACGACACCTTGGAAGGCATCGTGCGCCATCACCTCAATCCTGCCGCCGCGGTAGCATCTTACGACTACGGTCTGCTGCCCTTGGGAACGCAGACGATGAATGCCGTGACCAATACGCAGAAGGCACTGGACGTGTTGCTTGCACGACGTGCTGCCGGTCAGCCCGCCATCCAGGATGTCGACCTCAGCGACGGTGAGGTGGCGGATCTGGTCGAGTTCCTCCACACACTCACCGATCCCTGCGTTACCGACAGAGCCTGTCTGACACCCTGGATTCCCGCCACTGACGAAGTCGACCCGGACGGCTTGAGTGTGTTCGCCATCGATCAGGCCGGCAATGCCTTGTAGCGCGCTATTGGACGGGGCAACGGATGGCGACAGGCGTCCAACCGGTCCAGGCATGGCGTGGGTGGAATAGGGCGTCATTCCGCCAGGGATTGGCGGAATCCAGTCACAGGGAGGTGAATGCCGGGGTGCGCATCAACCCCGCATCCAGTACCCAATCTGCCACAAGGAGCCTTTCTGGCTCCGGGGTCCCGGTCGTCTCTGCCGGACGACTTGGTTCTAGGCGCTACCTTGGGGAAGGGTATTCCTGCCAGCCTCAATCCGAACCGGCAATGGCTATTGGCTACTTGCTTTTCTTTCGTGTCTCGAAATGTTCCTTGCCTCCGGCCCACATGGCGGTCGCTCCGCAGACCCCTACCGGCACGGCCAGAAAGTTGATAATCGGAATCGAGGTCATCACCATCAGACCGCCGCCAAACCCCAGGCTTGTAAGTCGCTGGCCACGGTGGAAGTTTTTCTGTTGTGGAAACAGCATGGCGTGGTTTCCCATGGGAAAATCGCCGTATTCCAGAGCCAGGAACCAGGCGCTGAAGGCCAGCCAGAGAAAGGGCGCTGCCACCTGAACCACCGGGACCAGGAAAAGGATGAGCATGGGAATGGACCAGATAAGAAAATACCCCAGTTTTTTCAACTCTGATCGAATCGTGGGGACGATGTCCTTGAGTACCTTTTTCCAGCTCTGGTCCAGTTCCTCGCCGGGGTTCTTGCCCGTCAGGTAGACCTCTACCCGTTCTGCCAACAGGCTGTTGAATGGGGCGCTGATCAGGTTCGCAACCATGGTGAAGGTGAAAAACGCCACCACCAACAGGGCAAAACCCACTAGCGGAACCAGCAACCAGTTGAGCCAGTCCAGCCAATCCGGAAGCAGTTTGTCCATGTAGACGCCAAAGTATTCCGAGCCGTACCAAATGCCAATCCCGAACAGCAGGACATTGATGAGCAGGGGGACTAAAACGAAGCGTCGCAGGCCCGGCCGGGTGATCAACGAAAAGCCCTTGAAAACGTAACCCAGACCTCGGAACGGATTGTTGGCCATCGGTTCATCCTTTTAATGCGCCCTGACGGGCGAGTAGGGCAGCCCCATAGGCCGCTTCGCTATAGCGGGGCTGGTTCAGCGGTACGCCGAGGGCAGCGGCCCGCATGGCAGTCCAGACGGGATTGGTGGCTCCGCCACCCACACTGAAGACGCGCTTGGGCCACGGTGCGCCCAGCTCTTGGAGCAGGCGATAACCCTGGGCTTCGATCCGAGTCAATCCCTCCAACATACCCTGCAGAAAACGTGCTTGGTTGGCGGGCCTCGGTGTCAGCCTTGGCGCCAGGTCAGGATCGGCTATGGGAAATCGCTCGCCCGGACGGGCCAGGGGGTAGTAGTCCAGGCCGCTTGGCTGGTACGGGTTCAGTCCCTTGCTCAGTCCCTTGCTCAGTCGCGCCAGATCGGCGTCGGCGAAGTACTGACGCAATACCGCACCGCCGGCGTTTGAGGCGCCGCCCGCCAGCCAGAGGTCTCCCAGTCGATGGCTGTATACACCGTGCCGCGCAGAGGCGATGGGTCGGTCGGCAACGACCTTGAGCACCAGCGTGCTGCCCAGGGACGTGACCGCATCTCCCGGTTCGGCGGCTCCGGTGGCAAGAAAAGCGGCAGTACTGTCGGTAGTGCCCGCTACGATCAGAGGCGCTTCGGCGATCCCCAACAATTGACACCATTGCGGAGCCAATCGACCCACCGGGGTGCCGGGTTGAACGACTTCGGGCAGAAAATCCGCGTCCGGCAGCAAGGACAGCAGCCATTGTGGCCATTGTCTTTGCTGCACGTCATAACCGAGCTTGAGGGCATTGTTCTCGTCGGTCCAGCCAAAGCGGCCGCAAAGCCTTGCGGACAGCCAATCGGATTGTTGTTGTACCCGTCCGGGAGCCTGTGCGCGCAGGTGCAGGGCCTTGGCGAGGCTGGAGCCTGCGCCCCGCGCCGGGCTGTCAGAGGGGGCAAAGTCCGCGATTCGTGCTGCCGCGGTTTCGGCCCGGCTGTCGTTGTACATTAGGCCAGGTGTCGTAGGCTCGCCATTCGGGTCCACCAACAGAGTGGTGGCGGAAGTGCCGTCTATGGCGATTGTACCCAGGTCCGGCTGAGCCAGGGCTGTAAGCACCTTCAGCAGTGCGTCCCACCAGCGCATCGGATCTTGCTCGCGTTGCCGTCCTTCTCCCGTCGGAGAGGCGAGTTCGACTCTGTACTCGCCGCAGCCTTCCCCCTGCTCGTCGATCAGCACGCCGCGGCAGCCGGAGGTGCCGACGTCTATTCCGAGGTATAGAGCCAATGCGAATCAGGGCAGGTGCACCGGCTGGGGTGCCTGCCACGTGGCGGCACGGTGTTCGGCGACCACCGTCGTATAGATACCGCCACGGACGTTGAATTCCGCGGTCAAACGCATGAAGCGTGGTTCGATGGCAGAGACCAGATCGGCAAGCATCTGGTTGGTGACCGCTTCGTGGAACGCCCCCTGGTCCCGATAGGACCAGACATAGAGTTTCAGCGATTTGAGTTCGACGCAGAGGGCTTCGGGCACGTATTCCAGGGTGAGTTCGGCGAAATCCGGCTGGCCTGTCTTAGGGCAGAGACAGGTGAATTCCGGTACGCGAATACGAATCGTGTAATCGCGTTCCGGCTGAGGATTGGCAAAGGTTTCCAGATCTTTTGACGGCTGGCTGGGCATGATGTGGGTTCGGCTGACTGAGCGGACGCCAAGTATACCGCAGACCGGAGAAACACGTTGTTCTCGCCTATTGGCTTTTCAGACGAATCTCCTGGGGGCCGAACCATAACTCAAAGTGACGCGGATCGATATTGGACTGAGCGTATCGCCTGCTCAGATCCTCCAATCGCACCACCGGGGAATCCAGCTTGCTGTTGATAAGCTTGAGAAGTGCCGGGGCATCGGTCTTACATTCCCATTCCCTGAAGCAACGCAACGCGCTGGCGGAGGAATAGTCGCTCTTCAGTTCGATACCGGGCACCATCACCGGGTCGCCGTAGATCCGGTTGTCCGCCAGTCCCTGGGTGAGGGCCTTGGCGGGCACGCGTTGCGAGGCATCGGCGATATGCGTGAAAACGCGGGGGGAGGGAAGCTTGCCGTGCTTCGACAGGCTACGCGCCGAGGAAGACAGCAATTGCGCCAGCGTCTCGTCCCTCAGTTCCGCCATGGCCAGGCGCAGAGCCTGAAAGTCGGCCCGTGCCTGATCCGTGCTGATATGGGTCGACAAGTCGTCGATGGCCCGATTCAGCGCCGTCAGCCGGTCTCGATCGTTGAGGCGCGCAAGGGTGGTGATCAGCTCCTGTATTGCCTTATCCGCTGTGTTGGCGGGCAGTGGTCCCTGGGACAGCATTGCCATCAAGGTGGCAATGCCGGAGGTGTGGTAACGAGTCCTGTCCTGTCTCAGCTCATCGACCAGTTGCTCCAAAAGGGCGTCATTGAGTGACAGGTCGAGATCCAATTGGGGGGAGATGGAGAGTATGGCCTGATTCAGGGAACGGGACGCGCCGGAATCGTCCGTGGCCAGAACAGCTCCCAGCAGGTGTTGGAACATCTGGGTCGATTGTTCCTGAGTCAGTCGTTGCTTGAGGCTGGCGATGGATTGGGTAATGATGGCCACACCGTAGGGGGCTTCCGTGGACTTCAGGCGGTCCAGCAACTCCGCCGTGGAGAGGTTGTCGCTGCGGGTGCGGTCGTTGTAACTGATAGCCAGGGTTTTGGCGGCCCAGTCCTGGGCCTTTTCGGCCTGAACCTGCGCGGCGGCAGTGCGGGCGGTTTCCTCTTTCAGGCTTTGCAGGGCCGATTCGGCCATTTGGCGGGCTTTCTCGGCAGCCTCTGCCTTTTCTTTGGCGAGCTGCGCCTGTTCCCAGGCGATCAACCCAGCCACGGATGTGATGGTCGCCAGCACACCGACAGTGATCAGTCCCCAGAGGGTACGCTTGCGTTTGGCCTTTTCGGCCTTCGCCAGGGCCTTGGTCGCACGCAATTCCATCGACTTGTTCATCGCATGCTGGTCAGCCAGCAGGCGTTCCTTTTCGATTCGCTTGATCTCGATCGCCGCCGCTTCGCTGGCCTCGATGAGCCGCTGGACCCGTTCCCAGCCACCGCCGTAACGCTTCGACCAAGCGGCGTTGCGTTGTTTGAGCCAGAGTACCCGTTCCTCGGTGGTGGTTGGGGAAAGCAGATTGTGCGGGTCTGCCTCGAAGCTCTGTGCCTGAACCAACAGTGAACGCCAGATGAGGCCATCGTGGAATTCTTCCACCAGCCAGCCTTCCTTGGGGTCTGAAATGCGAGGCCAACAGCGGATCAGGGCCTCGTGGCTGATGTCGATCAGGTCATGGTTGCCGAGGTCGGCATCGCCGTATGGCTTGAGGAAGGAAACGCCTTCCTCACAAAAGGCGTGCAGGATCTGTTGGAGTTCCCCGGTGTCCGTGTCGGTAACCTTGCGTAGCTGGCCGAAGGTGCGTGGCCTGCGAATCGCCTGACCGTCGGTGTTGATGTCGGTCAGGGCACGGAAAACCTGTTCGATGATCGTTGCCGACCGTGGGATCTTGTGCTCCAGCGTGCCGGCCACCGCATCGGCGTGATCGCGAAGCAGGCCGGCCAGACGCGGCCCCTGAAGGTAGTCCGTCAGATCCAGTCGCCACGGCTGCCCTGCGGCGGTTCGCTCCGAGGCGAGCTGGTGGAGGCGCATCAGGCCGTGCTGGATCAGGGGCAGTTCGTCCTGTCCTCCGCCGCCGTCGGCAATCAGACGAGTGGCCAGATCCAGGCTCACTTCGCCGTTGTAGAGGTTGGCCGGCTCCCGTATCGCCCGCAGGAGATCGGCATGAATCATGTGGGGAAGCAGGTACTGGGAGCGGTTCACGGCCTCTGCCAGGCCGTTGTACTGGGAACATACGCCCAGATACTCGGATCGCATGGTGACGGCCACGAACAGGCCGGGTGGCTGGTGCTCCAACACACCCACCAGGAACTGGGCATAAAGCTGTGCCTCTTCCCTTCCATGGCGTCGGGCGAAGGCGAACAACTCCTCGAATTGATCGATCAGAATGCATACCTGGTCGGTTTCGTCGCGGCGCAACAAACGGGCAACCTCGGTTGCGGCAGACCGGCCGAAATTGAGCATGCGGCGAAGCTGTATCTCCGATTGGGACGGGCTCAGGCTGGCCAGCGCCGCGGCCAGATTGTGCAGCGGGTTGTCGCGGGGCAGGGTCGTGGCCGTGCGCCAAGTGATGCCGCCGCGCGCGCTTTCCTGTTCCAGGCGCGAGAGTACACCGGCGCGAATCAGGGAACTCTTGCCGCAACCGGAATCGCCATGCAGAACCAACAGGTGGTTTTCGATGAGGCGCTCGATGACGCCGTCGATCATGGTCTCGCGACCGAAGTAGATCGGCCATTCTTCCTTTTCAAAGGGCCGCAAGCCGGGATAGGGGCTCGGCGGCATGGTCACGTCGAACACGGCGTCCAGGGATTGTGTATCGGTAGTCATGGGTTTGCCACCGAAGTCAGCCATTGGCGAACCTTGGGTGTCCAAGGGTCTTGGGTGGCGTCTATCCATTCCACCCGTAGTCCGTGAGCGGCGGTTTTGCGTTTCGGATTGGCCACATCGCCACCGACCCTGTCGAGCAATGCGCAGGGCAGTGGACGGTTGGACACGGCCTTTGCGGATTGACGGTCCTGCCGCCCGACCACCACCAAGTCGGCATCCAGGGCGCGACCGTCGTCGCAGCCCACCAGCAGCAGGGCATCGCAGCCACTCAGCACCTCGATGCGGCCACGGCGGATCTCTTGCAGGCGACGTGGATCCTGGACGATCGGGTCCGGCTCTCCAGGCAGCACCACGAAACCGCTGTCGCTGAGACGTTGGCCCGCTTGTTCCCAATCGCGCGCATGTTCGGCACGGCCGTGCAGGTAGACCACTTGGCCCTCGCCGCTGCCCAGGCGGGCGGCATCGGCCTGTTGGCGACGCTTCTCGTCCAATTGATCCTTCAGGTCTTGCAGTCGAAGTCCCAGCCATCCCACCATATCCAGCAGGGCATCGCGAAACGGGCCTTTGCTGTCTGGCTCCGGTTCCGGCCATTCGTAGGGTTGGGGCCGCAATTCTGCGCGGGTCTTGTCGAAGAAGGGGAAGCCGATGAGCTGTTCACCGCGGCTGTCGCAGAAAACCTCAGGCCAGGCGTCGGCGGTCGGCCAGATGCGCGCCACGGCGATGCGTCCGTCAGCAGACAGTCCCAATTCGTCCTGCCTTGCCCGCCACCACTGGCGTTCTTCATCGCACCATTGCGAGCGTTGGTACTGGGGCGACATCAGTACGGTGAGTATGGCGGAAGCGCCGATATCCTCGCGTAGCTGGTCGGTAAGCGGCGCCAGCGGGTCCAGGCCCTGTTCGGGACGCAGATGTTGGTCGAGGAACAGGCTTACCTCGCGTCCGAAGGTCGGGTGCGCGCGAAGCTCACTTTCCAGTTCCCGCACGAATGCCTGGGACCATTGTTTGAGCTTGGACACGCCGGTTCCGTCCACGTCGCCGTGGCTGTAACTGACGAAGATATCGTGCTTAAAGGGCTCACCGACGTAAGACATGCCTGTCTCCGTCGTTGCGGTCGCGGCCCATGGCGTTGTCTCCTTCAAGACCTGCGGTAGATTACTCCGAAGTACGCCCCAGGCGGTCGGGGAGATTCGCTGATTCTCTGAAAATCATTATAGAGCGGCGCCGGGATAGATCGGAGAGCTGTTGCAAACTCAGCGGTAGGAACGCATCTGGCCCACCAGAACTCCCTGTATTCTGACCCGGCTGGCGCCGTACTCCATTGGCTCCATGGCGGCATTGGCCGGATGCAGTATCACTTTGCGTCCCTTGCGTTGCAGACGTTTCAGGGTGGCCTCGTTGTCATCCACCAGGGCGACGACGACTTCGCCGTTTTCGGCGGTGTCCCGTTGTTCAATCACGACCCAATCGCCATCCAGAATGCCGTCTTCGATCATCGAATCGCCCTTTACGCGCAACACGAAACATTTTCTGCGCCCAATAAAGGTGGCAGGTACCTCGATTTCATCGGGATTTTCCAATGCCTCAATCGGTCTGCCAGCGGCAATGTAGCCCAACATCGGTAGAAAACTCGCCTCCGGTCTTACCGGTTTTTTGGCCGTTTCCACCAGCCGGACACCACGCTGTTTACCGTCCATGGGGACCACAAGACCAGCGTCGATGAGGGCGGTGATGTGTTTGTGCAGTGAACCGCGCGAACTCAAGCCCAGATCGGCACAGAGTTCGTCCAGGGTGGGGGGAGGATCGTAGTGGGTGTCACGGAGATGTTCGTAGACTTCCTGTTGCTTGCGGGTCAGGGGGGGGAGTTTGCTCATGGCTGTGGTGTTGCCTCCGTCTGTTTGCGCGGCTTGCCCAATCGGCGTGCCCGGATTTTGCCTTGCGACCGCGTCATTCACCGTTATACTACCATCGAACGAGAACAAAAGGGGTACAGATGGTGAACGCCGGTTCTGCTGTGTTGCAGGAAGAAACCAGTCAAACTTCGCCGGTTTCGCAATTGCTCGATGGTCTGCGGCGCAAGTATGCCGGCCGCATCACGGCCGAGCTGCACCGGCCGGCCAGCCCCGCAGAATATGCGCCGCTGCCAGCGGAACTGGATCCCCGGCTGCGCGAGGCTCTGGCACAAAGGGGCATCCAGCGCCTTTATAGCCACCAGGCCCAGGCCTGGCATTGCCTGCGTGGAGGCAAATCTGTGGTAGTGGTAACGCCCACCGCTTCGGGCAAGTCGCTGTGCTACAACCTGCCGGTGTTGCAGGCGGCCCTGGAGTCGGGCGCCAAGGCATTGTATCTGTTCCCCACCAAGGCGCTGTCGCAGGATCAGGTAGCGGAGATCCTGGCACTGAATCAAGCTGGTGAACTGGGAGTACGGGCCTATACCTTCGACGGCGACACCCCCGGAGATGCGCGCAAGGCGGTGCGTACTCGCGGCGACATCGTGGTGAGCAACCCGGATATGTTGCACCAGGGGATACTTCCGCACCATACCAAGTGGGCGCAGTTTTTCGAGAATCTGCGCTATGTGGTCATCGACGAGATGCACACCTACCGAGGGGTGTTCGGTTCTCATGTGGCGAACGTGCTGCGAAGGCTGCGGCGTATTTGTCGATTCTACGGCTCTGATCCGGTATTCGTGTTCTGTTCGGCCACCATCGCCAACCCCGGCGAGCTTGCCGAACAGCTGTTGGGCGAACCGGTCGAGTGTATCGATCGAAGTGGCGCACCCACGGGTGAGCGTACACTGTTGCTTTGGAATCCACCGGTCGTCAATCATGATCTGGGCATCCGTGCCTCGGCCCGCTCGCAGACCACCCGTATTACGCGTCTGGCCATGGGGTTGGGTCTTAAGAGTATCCTGTTCGCCCGCTCCCGCCTGATGGTCGAGGTATTGACCAAATACCTCAAGGATGTCTTCGATCGCGATCCGCGCCGTCCGCCCCGTGTGCGAGCCTATCGTGGGGGTTATCTGCCCGGCGAACGCCGCAGCACGGAAAGGGCCTTGCGCGATGGCGCCATTCAATGCGTGGTTTCCACCTCTGCCCTGGAGCTGGGAGTCGATATCGGCGCCTTGGATGTCTGCGTGCTCAACGGCTATCCCGGAACCGTGGCTGCCACCCACCAGCGCCTGGGGCGCGCCGGGCGCCGCAATCGTCCTGCCCTGGGAGTGCTGGTCGCCAGTTCCGATCCTCTGGACCAGTTTATGGTTCGTAACCCCGATTTCTTTGCCGAAGTCTCACCCGAGCACGCCCGCATCGATCCCGATCAACTGCTGGTACTGCTGGACCATATCCGTTGCGCCGCCTTCGAGTTGAGTTTTCGCCGCGGCGAGTGTTTTGGTGGCCGCGATCCCAAAGAATTTCTCGACTACCTGGAAGAAGAGGGCGTGCTGCACCGCGAGGGCGGGAATTGGCATTGGATGACGGACAGCTATCCGGCCAACGGTGTCAGCCTGCGTTCGGTGGCCGAAGGCAATTTCCTGGTAATCGATCGCAGCGGCGGCAAGCAGGAGATCATTGCCGAGGTGGACTATTTCAGCGTGCCCTCAACCCTCTATGAAGGCGCCATTTATATGATCCAGTCCCGACCCTGGCAGGTGGAGCATCTCGACTGGGAAGGCCGTAAGGCTTATGTGCGGGAAACCCATGCCGATTACTACACGGATGCCATCGACTACACCCGTCTGAAGATCCTCGAATCCTTCGAACAGTCGCCGCAGGGGGTCGGACAGTGCAGCCACGGCGAGGTCCATCTGCTGGTCCGCATGGCAGGTTACAAGAAAATCCGCTATTACACCCACGATAACATCGGCTATGGCCTTATTCGCCTGCCGGACCAGGAAATGCACACCACCGCCATTTGGTGGACGTTGCCGCCGAACGTGCTGGAGCAGAGTTTCACCAATCGCTGGCAGGCCATGGAGGGGTTTCTGGGTGCGGCCCACGCGGTACATTTCTCCGCGGCGCTTTTGTCCATGTCCGAGCACGGCGACCTGGGGCGTGCCGTGGGCAGCCGAGGCCTGGACGGCTACATCAGTACGCCGTCGCCGGAACAACCCTGGCCCGAAAACCTGCAACCCGGGGAGCGCTTCGACCCCACCCTGTTCCTCTACGACAACCGCCCAGGCGGGGTTGGCTTGGCGGCGCGGCTCTATGACTTGCGGGGGGATGTGCTGCAACGGGCCGTCGATCTGGTGAACGGCTGCAGCTGCCGCAAGGGATGCCCCTCCTGCATCGGTCCCGTGCTGGCCAGCGACGAAGGCACAGACGAAGATCCCAAATCTCTTGCTCGCAGCATGTTGGCACTGCTTTCCGGCATTGGAGTTGCCGCGGCCGGCCATGCGTAGCAGCGGGGGCGATCTGCGTAGTCGTCTGGCCAATTTGCACCGTGGCGGTCCGCTCGGCCAGGATAGGGCAGCGCCGAGCCTGTCCGAACGATTGCGCCGGGCCGGCCGCAGGAGCCTCAACGGTGAGGCGCCGGACGACTCGGCAGAATGCCAACTGGCAGAGCGCATCGGCGGAAAGCAAATCGCGCCAGGGCTCATTCTGACGACTGAACGTGTACCATTTACGCCTCACGGATCCATGGCATCACATTCCCTGCTGTGGAAACAGGGTGAATATCCTGGTACCACCTTGCTCGCGCTGGACACCGAAACCACGGGTTTGGCGGGTGGCAGCGGCACCACGGCCTTTCTGATAGGCATCGCTGTGCGAGTGCCCGGTGATAGGATTGAACTTCGCCAATGGTTACTCACTCGCTTCAGTGCCGAGGCACTGATGCTGGGGGAATTGGCAAAGGCAGTTGGCGAAGAATTCACACTCCTGAGCTATAACGGGAAATCCTTCGACTTGCCCTTGCTATCGACCCGGTTTCGCCTGCATCGATCGGCAGATCCCCTGGTCGGATTTCCGCACCTCGATCTGCTCCCTGCGGTACGGCGGGTATTCACTGGAAGCTGGTCCGATTGTCGTCTGGCGAGCGCGGAACGTCACCTGCTCAACCGAGCGCGAGTGGACGATCTGCCAGGTTCCGCTGCCCCCGAAGCCTGGCGCGATTGGTTGACACGGGGTCGCATGGAAGAATTGATAGGCGTGCTGCGCCACAATCGCCAGGATTTGCTCAGCCTGTTCGCGCTTACAGATGCGCTGGCTCGAATCTACGCAGGGGATCTTGGCCCCGAAGCGGATGTTGTCGCACTTGCCCGGTTTCACGCACGGGCAGGACGTATGCGCATGGCAATGGAAATCCTGGAATACCGACAATCTGTATTGGGGATGGAAGGAAGACAATTTCTTGCCAATCTCTACAAACGCGCGAAACGTTGGGAGGAGGCCGTGGAAATCTGGAAAAACGACACCGCCAATGGCAGTCTCAAGGCGCGTATCGAGCTGGCGAAGTATTACGAGCATATTGCTCACGACCCGGTTGCGGCGTTACAGATTGCGGCGGATGCGGAAGACCTCTCCGGGCACGTGGATGATGCATTGCAACTTCGCGTGGCGCGTCTTAACGCCCGTTGCAACGCCAGACCCTGGAACGGGAGCTTGTTTTAGGGATGTCCGTCGCGGATGAGCAATTGACAATGTCCCCTTGTCCCCCTCCCCAATAATAGGGCTAAGGTAAAGTAGAAAGCCCAGCGGGGCCGGGCTTTGAAGATATTCAGTTGATCACGTTACTTGGTCCCCTGAATAACTGATTTCCATATGCTCACTCACGACTTCCAAGGCTGGAAGATCATCCTCATCCAAAAACTGGTAGTGAACATATAAATGATCAGAAGGGATAGCATCCTCATATAGTCTGTTAAGCGCAGCATTAAGAAACTCAGATGAATCAATAATCTGACAAAAGGCAGAAATAGAATTCGCATCGTTATCCAGCACACGAATCACATTCTTAAATACAACTGTTATATGTGATTGATTCCATGCCAAAACTCTAACCGATAAAATATCACCCTCCTTGGTATAAGTATCTACCTCAGCATCAGAGAAGCCAATTTCAGCATCAATGTGTTTCTTTTTCAATTAATTAGCCCCTGGAAATTTTTCACCAGGCAAGAATCCTGTGCCATAACCAGGCTGGTAATTAGGCGGTTTTATTTTTGTTACATTCTTTTTATTATTCCAACTTTTTGCCGGATCTATGCGCGTTTCCACATGGTAATGCTGGCCATGATGACGAGGTGCATACGTTTCGCCAGGCTTAATCGGGTGTTGTTCCGGGCGAATTCTGGTGTAGCTATTTGGGTAAATTCTACCTTTTGCATCACGCGGCAAGCCTGGCAGCAAATCATCTGCATTCTTGGGGAAAGTATTCGGTGCCCGCTTTGTGACAGTTGCCTTCCTCGCAATTGTCCCAAATGACCCGACATTCCCTCGGGCAATTCCTAACCCAATCCCCGCCCATTCGCCAGCACCATAGCTTGACGAGC
>JAGRGI010000063.1 GCA_020445565.1 Chromatiales bacterium | reverse complement strand
CGCGTCTCGCTGAAGTCCAGGGTCGGCAGTATCTCGTCCACCACCCTGTCCACGCCGGGGTTCTGCAAGCCGATGGCGTTCAACATGCCTGCGGGCGTCTCGTAGACTCGGTGAGGCGCATTGCCCAAACGGGCCGTGCCGGTGGTGCCCTTGAGACAGACCGCGCCCACGTCCCGATTGGAGAAGCCCTCGACGCGGGTATACTCTTCGCCGAATCCCACGCATCCGGACAGCAGCACCAGTGGGCTGTCAAAACGCATTCCACAAAAATCGAGGGCCAGGGGGTTGTCGTTCAATCTTCCATCCACCAGCGAGAAACCAAGCAGGGACGGGACCGGCAGCGGCTTGCACGTGGTCCTGTACGAGCCGGAGATCCCGCCAAACACGGGCAACATCATACGCCTTTGCGCCAACACCGGCAGCACCCTGCACCTGGTCGGCCGGCTGGGCTTCGAGCTGGACGACAAACGCCTGAAACGGGCCGGGCTGGACTACCACGAATGGGCCGAGCTGCGTCGGTACGACAGTCTGGAAGAATTTTTGGGCAGACATGAGGGCCGCTGCCTGCCCTGCTCCACCCGCGCCAGCCACAACTACGCGGAGTTCGACTACCAGAGCGGCGATGCCCTGCTGTTCGGGCCGGAAACCCGGGGATTGCCTGCGGAGGTTCTGGAGGGTTTTCCCAAAGAGGTCCGCTTGAGGATACCCATGATACCCGGCAGCCGTAGCCTGAATCTTTCCAATTCGGTGGCGGTTGTTTTGTACGAGGCATGGCGGCAGTTGGGGTTTGCCGGCGCACAGGCTCGATGAAGGCTTGGCTGCCGCCAATCCGGGCGAATGCATTCTGGGGCTCTTCAACTCGACAGTAGAAAAGGATTCCTCCCAACGGGCGGCGAACAATTTGTCAGAAAAGGACTCAAGCCACGTCTGCAACCATAAAAAAACGAAACGCTGTGCCTTGCTCCAAATTGCTGTTGACCTGTATGGCACTGCCGTGCAGTTCGAGAATACGCCGCACGATGGCCAGCCCCAAGCCGGCACCGTGGTTGCCGTGTCGGGATTTGTCCTGTTGATAGAAACGCTCGAAGACCCGCTCGATCTCGTCAGCGCGGATGGCCGAGCCGGTGTTGGAAACGCTGACCTGTACTCCATCAGCCCGTGGTTCCACCCACACCGATAGCCGCCCCTGCGCCGGCGTGTGACGCAGACCGTTTTCCAGCAAATTTTCCAGCACACGTTGCATCATACCGATGTCACCGTGTACCAGGGGGGTGTCGGGATGTACCCTTACCTCCAGCCGAACTTTCTCTTGCTTGGCGCGCAGTCGGAACGACTGACTGACGTCCTGGGCCAGTTCTCCCAGGGAAAAGGGCTCAGCGAAGGGTATCGCCTCGAAGGCATCCAGGCGCGCCAGTTCGAAAAGTTCGTCGACCATGCGCCCCAGGCGGCGCGCTTGCCTGAGCGCTACCCGCAGGTAGTCCTGACGTTGCTGATCGTGCAGTTCCTCACGTTTGATTTCCAGTGTTTCAAGGTAGCCGCGCAGGGAGGTCAGCGGCGTTCGCAGATCGTGGGAGATGTTGGCGACCATCTCGCGGCGGGTGTTGTCGGCCCGCTTGAGGTCCGCCAGTTGACGGCTGATCCGGTCCGCCATGACGTTGAATTGCCGGCCCAGACAGTCGATCTCGTCCGGCGAATCGGCGGGGTAGCGAACCGGACTATCGGTACTGTCGGCGGCATAGGCCCGCATGACGCTGCCCAGTCGGCGCAACCGCCGTGTCAGCAGGGCAAAAACCGACAGCCCACCGGCCAGCGCGACGATCAAGGAAACCAGCACCACGGCCATCGCAGAATAAAGAATGTAGCTGTCGCCGATCATCGCGGCGATGTGCTGGTAGCGCTCACTACCGAGCACGATGTAGAGGTAGCCCTGCCCTGGCACTGCGGCTGCGGAGAAAACCTTGCGGCCTGAAAGGCTCCTTGGATCGTCGCCAGCCAGGGGAAAGCGCGTGTTGTCGGCCAGAAACTCACGAATGGGGGACAGAGAAACGCGCTGACGCTTAACCGCGCCGGAGGGCGCATTGTAGGCCAGGATGCGGCCATAGATGTCGAGAAGGTAGACTTCGATACTCGGGTTGATGACCATCATACTCTCGAACATACGGTCCAACGCGCTCTGATTGAGCAGCTGACCGGCCGACAGTGAATGATCGGCAACGATGTGTTCCGCCAGCTCCCTGTTCAGTTTTTGGGCGACCTCCTGCTGGTATAGCAAGCTGGCGCGACCGATGATCTGCACCAACACCAGTCCGACCAGACACAGCAGCAGGAACAAGGTGATGGCAAGACGACTGTAGAGGGAGCGGAACATTAACCGAGTTCCCGACCACAGCCGGCGAACTTATACCCCACCCCCCAAACCGTCAGCACATGGCGTGGTTTCGCCGGATCGGCCTCGATCTTGGCGCGCAGCCGATTGATGTGGGAATTGACGGTGTGTTCATAGCCGGCGTGACCATAACCCCACACGCTATCCAGCAACTGACCGCGGGTGAAGACCCGCTCCGGATGCCTGGCTAGGTGCCAGAGCAGGTCGAATTCCCGCGCAGTCAGGTCCACCTCTTTGTCATCCACATTCACCTGACGACGATCCGGGTCGATGCGAAGGGCACCGAAACAAAGCGGCCGGCTTTTGTCCTCTTCCACCAGACGATGGTAGATCTCGACACGGCGCAGAATGGCATTCACGCGCGCGACCAGCTCCGGCACACTGAACGGCTTGGTGAGGTAGTCGTCGGCCCCGGCTTCCAGGCCCAGTACCCGATCCAGCTCCGTGGATCGGGCCGTGAGCATGAGTACCGGCGTATAGATTTGTTCGGCACGCAAGCGTCGGCAGACGTCCAAACCATCCACCTCGGGCAGCATCAGATCGAGGATGATCAGGTCATAGCCGCCACCCCTGGCCTTTTTCAATCCCACGGCGCCATCTTCCGCGTGTTCCACCGCCAATTGCTTGCCGATGAGATTCACCGACACCAGGCGTGCGATGTCCGCGTTGTCCTCTATCACCAGTACCTGTCTCGCCATGGCCGCCCCTCGTTCCGGTATTGTGGAAAACCGGAACCCGCCGAGGCGAACCGCGACCTCGCGTACCGGTGATTGCACAGACCGACAATCACCGTCGCATCCTTTCAGCGTACCGCAAGTCCGTTGGCAGTGGCCGGAACGGCGATGTTGGCGTTCTTCGCCGCCAGGCCGCCCTTATCCTTGATTGCGAATACGCCAATAGTGTCGCTGCGACCGTTGAGACTGTAGAGGTTGCGACCGTCGCTGCTGATGACCATATCCAGGGGACCGGTATTCTTGCCGGTGTTGCCGGTTACACCGTTGGCATCCAACAAAGCGATACGGCCGTCGAAGCCGACAACGTAACCGGAAATCGAATCGCTGCCGGCGTTGGTGGTGTAGGCATAACGACCGTCATTACTCACCACGACCCAGCAGGCGGCGGCTTCGGTGGTGGGAACCGACAGACTGATGGTGCTCAGGCTGCCATCCTCGCCCACGTGGTAGGAGGAGACGGAACCGGAGGCGGCCTCGCTGACGAAGACCTGATTGCGTTTGCCGAAACCAAATCCGAACGGCACCGTGCCATTGGAGACGAAGGTGTTGATGGCGCCGGGAGTACCGTCGGCAGCAACGGTGAAGGTGTCGATGAGGTTAGTGGCCTTCTCCGTGACCATGAGCACATCACCGTCGCTGTTGAAACTGACCTGGGCCGCGCCGGTGTCGGCGGCGCTCAATGTGCGGGTCGAGCCGGGAATCGGCGTCAACAAGCCATCGGCGGCGACATGAAAACCGGAGATGTTGTCGCTGCCGCCGACCGCGCCGCCGGCGTTCAGCACGTATAGCAGGTTGTGCGCGTAGGTCAGGCTGATGGGGCGTTGGCCGCCGGAGGACTCCTGGTCGATAAGGGTGAGGCCGTGCGCCTCGACGCGGAACACGGAAATATCGTTGCTGCCGGCGTTGACGACGAACAGCCAGCGATTGGCCGGGTCCAGGATCACCGCCCCCTGGTTGCCAAGTCCATCACCGCTACCGAGACCGCCGGTCAGGACGTGTCCGGCTGGGCTGAGTTTCCCCCCCAGATCCCGATCGAACATCAGCACGCGGTTTCCGTCCGCCTCATTGCTCATGGTGTACACCGCGCCGACGACCGCACTGTCTGCCTGGGCGGTGAAGGGCATCCACGCCGCCAGTAACAATGTGGGCAGGGCGCCAGTCTTCAGGATATTCGATTTCATTTAGCCTCTCCTCAATGGATTGCGGCGAGTTGCCGTGGGAGAAAAGCTAGTGGGGGAATATCACGAAAAGATCACGAAACCCGTGTTTGTTCGTCACGGCTGGCGGACCCGATTCCGATCCGCCAGCCGCTGCGGTTACAGGAAGCGATGCACGATCGGACAGTTGATGATGATGCCGGTGGAGCCGTAATCGCTGCCGCCGGGGCCGGTCAGGAAACCCCGTGTGACCATACCCAAAATGGCGAATTCCTCGGTCAAGCGGGATCGGTAACCCAGGTCCACCGCCTGTTGCGTCCATTCACCCAGGTTGAGATCCCACAGCGGGCTGTAGTCCGTGGCCACGGTGGGTATGCCTCCCAACACGTTCAGCGGACCTCCCTGCCCCAGGATGGCGCTGTTGAAACCCTGACGCTGCGGGTTTATCTCCCCGAAGTCGTTGGTGGGGCCGTTGGTAAAGCCGAAGATGCGTTCCACCGCGCTGAACAGGGAATCGTCTCTACCCACCGCCACATTCGCCAAGGCCGGCGACCAGTTGGCCGCTTCCAACGTTGCGGCAATCTCGGCGGAGGCGTCGGTGGACAGATACAGCACCGGCCGGCCGAAACTGAAACCGGTGGTCAATTCCAAGGTCACCGTACCGGGTTCGCCGGCCGCTCCGGGACAGATGCGTACCACCTTGTCGTGCACGATGGCGCGGGCCGCCCCCTCCTCGTCGGCGGAGATCCCGTCGCAATAGGGCATCAACTGTTGGGCGGTCGTGCCGAAGGAAAGCATGGGCGCGTTGTAGATGGCCCCATCCGCGTTGGCGATCTGCACCAGGGGGGTATAAAAGCCATCTGCATTTCCCGTATCGCTGCCGACAGAGCCAGGCTGAAAACTGAGGCTGGTAAGCAGATTGTTGGTGCCGGTCGCATCCGTACTGGAAGAACTCACCGACCGCTCCGGCGCGAAGTCGACACTGCCGCCGCTGAAAACCAGCACGCCGGTATTATCGTAGAAGGCATGACGCACGGCAGTTTGCATCAGCGTGTCCGACATCGCCGGCGGCGCCTCGCTGAACTTCAGCTTGGCGCTGAAATTGAGCCCTAAGGCGCTGGCATTCTCCTCATCCGAGGTGTCGGTGACCACATACCAGATCGTCGCCCCATCGTGTGCCTGTCCGGGACGGGATAGCCGCCCTTCATAGAGGGGCAACGTGATCGTCGCGGGACTGCTTTGCAGGTCAAGGCTTCCGGCCGTCAACAGTTGCAGCGGGCCGATCAGGTTACGATTCACAGAGGTGGGCGCGGGGCCGAAATAGGTCACCGGCACATCGGCGCCCACGGCGGCCGGCGGTGGCCGCAGCAGATCTTCGTCCGGTTCGGGTGCAACGGCCGGGGTCGGAAAGCCCGGCACGACTCCGCTGTTGGCAGCGGTACAGGCCAGGGTGGCATCAGCAAAATCCTCGGCGAGTTTGCCGCCCGCAAGCGTCGATGACGAAGCCGGTGATGGGTCGGTGGAATCGTTGTCGTCGCCACCGCCGCCACTCGAACAGGCCGTAACAGACAGGGCCAGAATTACTGCGAGCAGGGAAAATTGACTGTTTGTTTTCATCTTGATCCCTCCTCAAAGAAAGCGATGCACGATGGGGCAATTGACGATGAAACCAGTGGACCCATAGGTCGTTCCGCCCGGCCCGGTAAGGAAACCGCGCGAGACGAATCCAAGAATCTGGAACTCTTCGGTAAGGCGCGAGCGGTAGCCTTTTTGGATGGCGTCCGCGGTCCACTCACCCACATTCAGGTCCCACAGGGGGCTGTAGTCCGTGGCCACCGTGGGAATCCCGCCGAGGACATTGAGCGGGCCGCCTTCCCCCAGGATGGCGCTGGAAAGACCCTGGCGTTGTGGGTTGACCTGTCCGTCCACCACATTGGTGGGGCCGTTGATGAAGGTAAACAAACGCTCAACCGCGCTGAATAAGGAATCGTCCCGTCCGACGGCAACATCGCGCAGGCCCGGTGCATAGGTTGCGCCCTCCAGCGAGGCAGGCAAGGGGTCGTCGGCCTCCGTGCTCAGATAGAGGACAGGCTTGGCGAAGCTGAATCCGGCGGTCAAAGACAAGGTCACGGTTCCGTCCCGCGGACAGATTCTCACCACCTTGTCATGCACAACACTGTGATTTACGCCCCCGTCGCAGAAATCCAGGGCGTCTTCGTCCACGTTGAAAGCCACCATGGGGGCGTTGTAGATGTGATTGCCGGCATTGCGTATCTTCACCAGGGGGGAATACAACTCGTCGCCCACTGAACCGGGCTGAAACGTCGAGGGAGGAAAGATAGGCGCCGCGGCATTCTGCGCATTCCCCGAAACGACGACGCGTTGCGGGCTGAAATCCACCGAGCCGTAATCGAACAGCAAGGTTCCGTCACGATCATACTCCGCCGTGCGGACCCCTCGGCAGCTTTCCGCATAACTCAGCTTGGCGGAATGGTTGATACCCAGGGCCGAGGCATTGGCCAAATCGGTGGTATCGGTAACGATATACCACACCGGCTCGCCGGTTTCGCGCAACTCGCCCCGGTAGAGGGGCAAGGTGATCGTACCCGCCTCGGTATCCAGTTCCCCCGACGTCAACAACTGCAAGGGGCCGATCAGCTCCGGTTCCACACTGGACGGCGGCGGGCCGAAATAGGTGGCGGGGATATCCGTGCCGATGGACGCGGGTGCCGGGCGAATCTCCTCCGCCTCCTGGGCCCAGGCGGTGGCCAGCCAACTGCCAGCCAAGATCGCCAGAAATAGGCGTGTTTTCATGATGAAAGCTCCTACGGTTGTACGCGTACGGAATCGACGCGCTGAGGACTCGAATCCCCTGCGGAGGTTGGCTTTGTTGTTCCACGTCCGCGGATTGAATCCCATCGCGGATTTTTCCCGACGGAAACCACGGATTCATCACGAAAACATTGCGAATGGATAACGATTCGGTGCCGTGAGATCCTTCAGGCACGGTAATTCTGCGACGGCACTTCCTTGCCGAGAACGACAAACGGGCATAACACCACGCCCCATGGATGCATGATAGGGCTATGCCTCATGGGTTCTTCAGGCGGAATAGTCCTCTCAGAACGCTGATCGGAGGCGTTGGAAAAAATCGATCGCACCGGGCGGCAGGGCGGGTCTTCTAGGCAGACTGACTCATGGAATCGGAATCCGTTTCGCCCTGGCGGCCGAGCAAGGCAAATCGTTGTTCGATGGCCGACAGGGCCTCATTGGCTGCGCGGCGCAGGACGGAGAGTTCCTCTTCGGCCTGTTGACAGCGCCCTTCCCGGCAGGCCAGTTCCAGTTCCAGCGCCAGCGCAGAGGCCCGCACGGCCCCCAGGTTGGCGAGGCTACCCTTGAGATTGTGGGCCTCGCGGGCGGAGCTATCCCAATCGCGGCGACCGATGGACTGTACCAGCGCATCCAGACGCGCCGTCTGGTCACCACGCTGTTCATCGATGATGGCGCGCAGTTCCTCGTTGTTCAGGGCTTCACGCAGCTCGCTCAGATGCGACTCGTCGAGCATGGCCTCGTTCGTCACTGTCTGGCTTGCGGGTTCCCGCGAGGCATCTGCCTTGCCACCGACGATCCGGCGCAGGACCCGGGCCAGATCCGAGCGCTGTATGGGCTTGCTGAGATAGTCATCCATACCGGCGGCCAGATAGCGCTCCCGGTCTCCCTTCATGGCATTGGCGGTAAGCGCAACGACGGGAGTCAGCGCCTTTGCACCACCGAGCGCCCGAATCGCCTGAGTGGCCGCCATACCATCCATTCGTGGCATCTGGATGTCCATGAGCACAACATCAAACGCTCCCCCACCCACCGCACCCACGGCCTCGACCCCATCGACGGCCGTGGCAACCACATGGCCGTCGCGTTGCAGCAGGGTGGAAATCAGCCGCCGATTGACAACATTGTCTTCGGCCACCAACACCTTTAGCGACCTCGGTGGGAAGGGATTGGCGTCATCCAGCCCGTCATCAGCCGTATCCTGATCGATTCCGCAAACCGCCCAGCGAAGCTGCCCCGGCATCAGCGGTTTCGGCAGGCAGATCCATCGCTCCTCCGCCAGCTGGCACTTGGATCCGGTGCCATTGACAATGAGTATCCAGGTCTGCGCTGCTTCCGCCGACAGTGCCAGATCACCCCGGTCGCTGATCACCACTCCCCAACCCTGCTCCTGCGTATCCAATGCCTCACGACCGTCTACGGCACGGCAGGAAAATCCCCAGGAGGACAATTGACGAACCAGCGTCTCGCGAACCAGGGCGCTGTCCGCGATGATCAAGGCATTACGTTCCAATTCGGCAGGCAGGGCGGGCAGATTGGATGGCAAGCGGCGAAATCTTGCGGTGAACCAAAACCGGCTGCCCAGTCCGGGTTCGCTTTGCAGACCAATCTCACCGGACATCAGCTCAGCCAGGCGGCGGCTGATCGCCAGTCCCAGGCCGGTACCCCCATGGCGACGGGATATGGACGAATCGGCCTGGGTGAAGTTCTGAAACAGCTTGTTCTGCGCCTCGCGCTCGATACCGGGGCCGGTATCCGATACCTCGAAGCGAACCTCGATTTCGTCATCGCCCCGGTCGTTCAGGCTGGCCGTGACACTGGCACCGCCCTCGGCCGTAAACTTGACAGCGTTACCAACCAGATTGAAGAGAATCTGCCGCAGGCGGCCGGCGTCGCCCACCAACTTGGGAGGAACCTGGGGAGAAAGAAATACCGTCAGCTCCAACCCCTTAGCCTGAGCCGCCGGGTTGAGCAGGCGCAACACCTGGCTGATTTGTTCGTCCAGATCGAATTCCCGTTCCTCCAGTTCGAGCTTGCCCGCCTCCAGTTTGGATATATCGAGAATATCGTTGAGCAGCGCCAGCAAGTCAGAAGCGGACGCCTTGGCGGTCGTCGCGAATTCGCGTTCTTCCTCGTCCAGGGGGCTGTCCAGAAGCAGATCGAGCATACCCATCACACCATTGAGCGGTGTGCGAATCTCGTGACTCATCATGGCGAGAAACTCCGATTTCGCCCTGTTTGCCACCTCTGCCAGCTCCTTGGCTTCGCGCAACTGCAATTCGCTCTGCTTCCGCGCGGTGATGTCGATATGGGTGCCCACGGCACGCAACGCCGTCCCCTGCTGGTCGCGCTCCACCACCTTGCCACGGGCCAGAATCCAGACCCAGGAACCATTCTTGGCGCGCAGGCGGTGCTCGGCCTCGTAACTAACGGTTTTCTGCTGTAAATGTTCCTGAAGAAGCGACCGCACATGGTCCGCTTCGTCGGGGTGCAGGCGGGACTCCCAGGTCTCTCGCCGGGTGGGGAGTTCGCCGGGCTCAAAGCCCAGCATGGACTCCCAGCGCGGACTGAAATAGACGTCCCCCTTCAGAATATCCCAATCCCACAGGGCCGCATCCGCCCCTTCCAGAGCCAGCTTTACCTGTTCTTCGCTTCGCCGCAGGGCTTCTTCGATGTATTGGCGGGTGGTATTTTCTTCTTCCAAACGACGATTTGCCTCAGACAGGGCGCGAGTGCGCTCCACCACCGTGCGTTGGATCAGCCGCTCACGACCAGCCTTGGCGCCCATGAAAGCGGCCAACAACAGTGTGATCACGGCACCGACCAAAATTACCGGCCACTGGGCCAGTTGCCGGGAAAGGCTGATCCCGTCAGGCCGGTAGATAGCGTTGATGGAGTATCCAGGCAGCCCCAACCGACGCTCCAGGAAGGTACCTTCACGCATCTGAGCCACACTCGGGGGCTCAATGGCAGAAGGTCTAAGAGGCGAGGGGCGAAACCCCAGGGTGTCGAGCGCTCCCTGGCCCCGATCGGTGTATAGCAGCAGATCCATCCCCGATGGGACCAATCGATCCAGTACCGAGGCCACCCAGGCACGCAGGTCCACCATGCCGACGATATAACCCTCCAGCTCCGCCCGCCGCTCTCCGGTCCATACCGGTACCCCCATACCCTGGAAACGCGGCATTACGATGAACAACGAGGGTGGCCCCTCGGACCGGAGGCCCCCAACCGCCAGCACTTCACCGGTGTCCCGCGCCCAGTCCAGGGCCTCGCGCAGGGCCGCCACGGACCCCAGGTCAAAGCCGCTGGCATAGCCGACTCCGCCGACATCCAGACTATGGGTGATGGCTGGCGCTGAGGCAAAGTCCTTTTTCGCCGCATCGTAGCGAACATCGACCGAGGCAACATAAACCAGGCCGGGATTGGCAAGCAGCACATGGCCCGCAAACAGATTGTACTCGGCCGGGCTGATCGACTGGGAGGCTGCCTGATAGGCCAACATGGTACGCAAGCCCGTGAGGTAACCATCCATGCGCCCCTGCAATGCGGCCAACTGACCACCGCCAAGTCGCTCGACCTCCACTTGCAGGAAGTCATAGGCACGCCGCTCCAGATAGGCATAGGTAAGCCAAGTCAGCAGACCGCCCACACCCATGATCAGCAACGGGACAAACCATTCTCGCAGAATGCGTTGTAACGATTCGGGCAGCAATTTCGTCGCCATAGGTTTCGGGTCTCCATTCCCTGCGCGAGGCCGCCAAGCCCCGGGCATGAAAAGAAGCCGGTCGATCATCCTGCTCTTTCGGTATTTGAACGTGACCACCTGCTATCGGCCGCCACGCCCGTGGCTTGAGGACCGTGTTCGCAGAAAACCGGCCAAAAAATGTTAATTCCCTTAACCCCGGAAAGCCACCTGGTGCGATTCAAGGTGTACACGTTTCAAACAACACGAGGAAGAACACTCCATGAACACGCGCCTGCTCCCCATCGCCCTGTCCGTGGGCATTACGATGCTCTGCGCCTGTGTCGCACCTACCGAGAATCCGCCCCCGCCGTCGGGCCAGACATCGATTTACACCAGCGCTCCGGCACCGTCCGTTGAACGCGATGCGGCCGAGGCCGCCAATCAACCGGCGGCAGAGGCGCCTGGACCCTTGTTTTCACTCCATTCGATGCCACAACAGTCGTCGTTTGGCCTGAGCAAATCGGCGGGCATGGCCTCCCCTGCGCAGCGCAACTATCGCGCAGCGTCCGAACCCACCGACCGGGAAAACTATGCCCACTTTGATGACAACCCGGTGCACCGGACCGCCGAGGATCCGGTTTCCACCTTCAGTATCGACGTGGATACGGGTTCCTACGCCAACCTGCGGCGCATGATCAACGCCGGACGGTTGCCCCCCGAAGACGCCGTTCGGGTGGAAGAGCTGATCAACTACTTCGGCTACCACTATCCAGCCCCGACCGACAGTGACATTCCATTTACCGTGGATGCCGAACTGGCGCCAAGCCCCTGGAACCCGGAGACCCGCCTGCTGCGCCTGGGACTGCAAGGCTACCGGGTTCCTCAAAACCAGTTGCCGGCGGCCAATCTTGTTTTTCTGGTAGACGTCTCCGGGTCCATGCAGGCCGCCGACAAGCTGGAGTTGCTGAAGAAGTCCCTCAGCCTCCTGGTCGACCGAATGGACGCCGAAGACCGCATTTCCCTGGTGGTCTATGCCGGTGCCTCCGGCGTCGTCCTGGAGCCCACCGCCGGTGACCGTAAGGCCGCCATACTCAACGCCCTGGAAGGACTCAGTGCCGGCGGTTCCACCAACGGCGGGGCCGGTATTCGGCTGGCTTATCGCATGGCGGAACAAGGCTTCATCAAAGATGGCATCAATCGGGTGTTGTTGGCCACCGACGGGGACTTCAACGTCGGCACCGTCAACTTCGAAGCGCTCAAGGATCTGGTCGAGGAAAAGCGCAAGACCGGCATCGCGCTCACCACTCTCGGTTTTGGCAGCGGCAACTACAACGACCGCCTGATGGAGCAACTGGCCGATGCCGGCAACGGAAATTACGCCTACATCGACACCCTCAATGAGGCACGCAAGGCCCTCGTGGAGGAAATGAGTTCCACCCTGCTGACCATTGCCAAGGACGTTAAGATCCAGGTGGAATTCAACCCCGCCGTAGTGGCCGAATACCGCCTGATCGGCTACGAAAACCGCAAACTGCGGCGCGAGGACTTCAACAACGACAAGGTCGACGCGGGCGAGATCGGCGCTGGCCACAATGTCACGGCCATCTACGAAATCGCTCTTGCCGGCTCCGCGGGCTCGCTGATCGACCCCCTGAGGTATGGCACACAGGCTCACGTATCGGCAGACAACAAAGGCGGAGAACTGGGACTTTTGCGCCTGCGATACAAGCAACCCGACAGCGATACCAGCCGCCTGCTGGAAATCCCCCTACGCACTGCGGAGTTGTTCCGCGAATTGCCTGAGAGTAGCGATGATTTTCGCTTTGCCGCCGCCGTCGCCGGCTTCGGCCAGATGCTTCGTGGCGGCAAATACCAGCACGACTTTGACTATGCAAAGCTGCTGGAACTGGCCCGCGGCGCCCGTGGGGATGACCCCTTCGGCTACCGCGGCGAATTCCTGCAACTGGTGTCCCTGGCGCAAGCCCTGTCCAGTCAGGCGCAGAGGTAGGTGGAGAAGCTGCCCTTCTCCGGATGCAGGCAGGCAAACCGGGGTATCGCTCCACCCCGGTTTGCCTGTACCTTAGCCGGCCTATGGAGAGCGACGACGAAACCTTGATGCTGCGCTACCGTGATGGCGACGCCAGCGCCTTCGAAACCCTCTACGCCCGGCACAAGGGACCGGTGTACCGTTATCTGTTGCGCAATTGCGCACAGGTGGAGGTTGCCGAGGAGCTGTTCCAGGAGACCTGGGCCGGCATCGTCAAGGCGCGTAAGCGCTACAAGCCCACTGCTCGCTTTCGCACCTTTCTGTTCACCATGGCACATCACCGCCTGGTGGACCACTACCGCCGCCGACGGCCGGAGCATGAACCGCACGATCCAGAGCGCGCGGCCGACGAACGTCAGGCGCCGGACCGCCAGCTGGACCGCTGGGAACAGGCCCAGGCGCTACGTCAGGCCATCGCCGGTTTGCCGGCGGAACAGCGCGAAGCTTTTCTGCTCAAGGAGGAAGCGGGGCTTGGTCTGGAAGAGATTGCCGCCGTCACCGGCGTCGGCAGCGAGACGGCGAAAAGCCGATTACGTTACGCCTTCAGCAAGCTGAAGCGGCTGCTGGGAGGTGAATCATGAGTCACCTGGATCAAGACGACAGGGATTTCGACGCCTACTTGCAAAACGATCACGCGCTTTCCGATCTGTATCGGGAACTGCCGCAAGAACATCCTTCGGCTGAACTGGACAGGAGGGTACTGGAACATGTCGGCGAGACCAAAACCGGCTCCCGGCTGCGACGCTGGACCCCCTATTTCGGTATTGCCGCCACTGCCTTGCTGGCGATCGGACTGGCGAGGCTGATGCCTCCCGCGCAACAGGTGCTGCCTACCGCCTCGGAACCGGGCAGATCGGAATCGGCCCAGGCGCCGGCGCCCGCTCCACCGGCCCCGCAAACCGCCGCGCCGGCGCCGCGAACACAAGAACACAACGAAACCGATTCGGTACCGAAAGCGCTCCAGCACCTCAACGCCAAGGCACCGGCATCAACCTATCGGGCCGACCCTGATCGGGCGGCAGTTGGGTCAATGCAAGCGCTTGAGTCCATCGGCCAATCAAGCGCCAGCGGACAACTGTTCAACCGGCAGGACACCAGTAGCGAAACCCCTGACGAGCTGGCCAGAATTCGTGCCCTGCTGGCCAGCAACAAGACGGCCGAAGCCAGGACGGCACTGTTGCAATGGCGCGATAGCCACCCGCATCGCAGCGTACCGCCGGACCTGCGGGCCTTGCTGGAGACGCCCATCATTCCCGCCAAGCCGGCCGGTTAGGCACCTGTCCTCAACAGGCTCTCAGCCAACCGCGTGCGCTTCTGGTATCCCAGCGCGTACCGATTCGCTGTATTTGCAGGATGACCGACTTCAGTCCGCCGGAATGGCGACCTGTATATCCGCATCGGAATGGTGCTGGCGAATCAACTCGATCGCATCGTCCACCTTACTCCTCGGAATATCCGCGATAACCAGCAAACGCCCTTCCATGATGGCCCGCTCGTAGGCCAGCAGATGCTTGTTTGGCATGTCCTTGGCCACCAGTGACGAAACCAGGGCACCGAAACCCGCCCCGGCCATGGTGGTAGCCAGCAAGGCACCTCCCCCCAAAACCAGGCCAGCCGGCGGAAAGCTGACCGCCAGCAGGCCACCGATCAGCCCGGCGGCCCCCCCGACCGCCAAACCACCTTCCAGCCCGTGGGCGAGATCTGTGGTTTGCATCAAGGTAGCCGGATTGAGGTCTTCCAGGGGCGTTGCCTGACTGCCGATCACGTGAATGTGGCGTTCGGCAATACCGAACGCCTTGAGTTCATCGACAATCTGATGGCAGATCTGCAAATCCGGCACAAGGAAAAACAAGCGACGCATGATTCCTCCCGCCCTCTTGGGCTTGAGTGTCGCAGGATAGCACGCCCCGGATGGCTGTCCGAGAACAGTCGGCAAACACCCGTCACACAACATTCAACCCGATGACTTCCCGTGGGAAAAATCGCAATTGCCCGCTTCCCGCCAATAGGGGCGGCGTGTCACACCAGGTAAACCAAGCGCAAACTCTGCCGATAGGGTCGTCATGAGTCGAGTCGCCGCGGTGAATCATGAATCCAGTATCGCTTGAGTCCCTGATCGAAGCGGGTGCGCAGGTCTACAGCCTGCCCCAGGTGTTGCAGCAGGTCAACGAACTGCTCGACGATCCAAACGCTTCCCATGGTCATATCGGCCAGGTCCTCTCCCACGATAGTGCCATGACGGCGCGGGTATTGAAGCTGGTCAACAGCTCATTCTATGGCCTGCCTGGGCGTGTCGACTCCATCTCCCGCGCCATCACCCTGCTGGGCGCCCGGGAATTGCGCGATTTGCTGACCACCACCTGGGTGCTGAAGGCTTTTCACAAGATCCCGCGGGAACTGATCGATATGGCCGCGTTCTGGCGACATAGCGTGTACGTGGCCGCCCTGGCCAAACCCATCGCCAGACATGCCGGCGTATTGCACACCGAGCGCATGTTCGTGGCCGGTATGCTGCATGACATCGGCAAACCGCTGATTTATGCCCAACTGCCTGACCTGGCCCGCAGTGTGCTGCTGATCTCTGAGGGTGACAGCGGCACCGAAATCGCGGCCGAGCAGGAAATCCTGGGGTTCACCCACGCCGAAGCCGGCGCCGGCCTGCTGCGTGCCTGGGGACTTCCGCAAAGCCTGATCGAGAGCACCCTTCACCACCACCAACCGGGGCAGGCAAAGGACTACGCCTTGGAGGCCGCGGTAATCCACGCTGCCAACGCCGTCGCCAACGGCGAAGAACATTTCCACAAACCGGCGCAATACATCCCCCACATCGAACCCGCCACCCGCACACTGATCCAATGGGATAGCCTGGACCTTCCGGCATTGCTGCTGGAGGCCGGCGAGGCATTTGAGTCCGCCCTCTCCTTGCTTGACCCGGCAAACTGAACGGCAATACGGCACACTGGCCCGCGAACGATGTCAAAAAGCCGTTGTGAACCAGTTCCCACAACAGGAAAAAAGGCGGTATCTGTTGATTATGTGGGGTTTTTCTGTGAACCCAATCACTCCGTATAAACGCAGCCCTCCCTAAGCTAGACATCACGAAAAGCAGTAAACGAGCGAAAGCCATCATGGTTGTGCAACAGAATAACGTCATCTCCTTTGGAGGCGCCGACACCGGTCGGCGTCACCGGGTTGGCGATCGCACCAACCCGCTGGCAATCTCCGTCCGCAAGGCCCTGGGCCGTCACCTGCGCAATCTGCTCCAAAATCTGTTCGACAACGTCGATGATGCGCTCTTCGAGCGCGCCGACAGGGCCGGCAGCAATCAGGAATCCGAACAGTATTTCGATGCCATGCGTATCATCCGCAAGCATCGTGCAACCATCGGCGCCGATTTCGTTGATTCCACCCTGGCCGGTTTCGATGAATTCTGGAACTCCGGGCCAAGGCCCGCCGAAGGACAGTCGGGGAGCGATTTTCAAGCCACCGAGCTATCCCTGGTGGAGAAATCCGAGGCGGAGGAAGATCTGGCCATCACCAATCTGGTCTCGAAATCGGAACATCGGCATCGCGAGGGTCTGTTTGCCATTGAGCAACGCTTCGGACATTTGGCTGGCATAGAGATCTCCGAGAGCAACAATCCGGTATCGCCGCGCCACATCGCCGAGGCATTTCGGCAGGCAAGCAAGGAACTGCCCGTCGACCTGACCATACGCCTGGTTGTTTACAAACTCTTCGACCGCTACGTCACCAGCGAACTGGAACCGCTGTACGACGAAATCAACATCCTGTTGATTCAGGCCGGGGTAATGCCTCACCTGGCTTACCAACCGAGACACTCCGCCTCCTCGCATGCCGCCTCCGGACACCGCCAAGAGGCCGGCCCGGCGACGACAGCACAGGGCTATCCGGGCGAACCGGGACAAGTGGGCACCGCAGAACTCACCAGGGCGGTCACCACAGGGGTTTTCGACGGTCTGCGTAACCTGCTGCGCCAACAGCGCGAAACGGAAATAGCGACCTCCAGCCCGGGCGCCACGGTCATCACCACTGACTCACGCCCCTACAGCCTGGATGAACTGATACAGACGCTGAACCACCTGCAGCAGTCCCCACAGCCCACGGGCACGGGACTGCGCACCCTGGTGATCGGCGAATTGCCGCAGCTTGACGACCCGCAACACACCAAGACACTGCCCTCACTCGAGGCCGACGTCATCGATCTGGTTGAGATGCTGTTTCAATTCATTCTCGATGACGACTCATTGGCGGACGCCTTGCGCGCCCAGATCGCCCGATTGCAGATACCGGTACTCAAGGCCGCCATCCTTGACAAGGATTTCTTCAATTCCCAAACCCATCCGGCACGGCAGTTGCTGGACGAACTGGCACACGCCGCCATCGGCTGGACAGAGGCGGACGGTCGCGCCGAAGGGGGATTGTTCAAGCGGATCGAATCGCTGGTGGAAAAGATCCTGAACGGTTTCCAGAACGATGTATCGGTCTTCCAAGGCTTGCTCGAAGAGTTTCGCGGCCAGCAGGCCGACGAAGCCCGTACCAGTCAGCAGTTCGAGGTACGTGCCTCCCAGGTCGCCCGCGGCCAGGAAACCCTGGCCACCGCCAAACTTCGGGTCGGCGAGGCGATCGAGGTCCGCATGCTGGACCGGGAGGTGCCCGAATTCATCACCAAGATGCTGCGCGATGGCTGGTCGGCTCTGCTGGTATTGATCCATCTGCGCGAAGGCGAGCAAAGCGAATCCTGGAAACGCAATTTGACCGCGGTTGACGAGCTGTTGTGGAGCATCGAACCCAAGACCCGCCAGGAGGACCGGCAGGAACTTATCCGCAAGATGCCCACGCTGTTGAAGTGCTTCCGCGAGGGCTTGAACAACATCTCCTATGATCCCTACGGCATTGCCCACTTTTTCAAAGAGTTACAGGCAATTCACCTGCAACGCCTGAAGGCGATCACCGAGGAACCGGTCATACCCGCACCCATTGCCGAAACCCAGCCGGAGGCCACAGCACAGCCAGCAGCGGAGGAACCGCCTGCAAGCAGTGCCGAACCGCGGGTACCCGACGAGTTTGACCATGCAGTAGCGCAGCTACCCACCGGAACCTGGTTCCAATGGCAGAGGGAAGACGGCCAGTCGCTGCGTGCGAAACTGGCCTGGCGCTCCAACACAACGGGCCGATGCCTGCTGGTCAATCGACGCGGCCTTAAGATCGAGGAAATGGAGAGCGAACGGATGGCGGGGTTGCTGCGTGAACATAAGGCCAAGGTCATCAGCGGCGGATCCCTGATCGACCGAGCCCTGGGTGCAATCCGCGTTGCCTTGGGCCCCAGGGAAACGCAACGTCAATAGCGTGTCCGAAGCTTTCAGGCCTGAGCGAAACTGACTCGGGCCGCACCAGCACTTGCCTGACTGGCGTTTTCAATGAGCAGCCGCACCGCCTGGCTGACACCATCGCGAAAACAGACCTCGCCGCATAAAGCGCAAATCAGGGAAGGCACCGAGTCGACAACGACAGCCACCCCATTGTGATGGGCCGCTACCTGGGTTTTGCCTGCTTCGAACTGGTGATTACCGCAACTGGGACAATGCATGGCGCTGATACCTCCCGAACACTACCGTCGTCTGATGAACGGTTGGATAGGCCGCCACTCGCTCCGCGCCTGGAAAAATGCCGGTCGAATCTTGAACGCCCCCTGAGGCGGGCTGCCAAGGACGGAAATGCAATATGAGCCGCAGACAACGAGCGGCAGCCGATGCCACCTCATGTCGGCCGTTATGGAGTCCCTTCCTCACAGTTTAGCAGGGGACTGCCTGGACAGGAATAATGTCGCCACACAGGGAGACGAAACGAATCAAGATGCCAAGGCCGGAGAATACTCGTGATAGTGGACTCTACGATCTCTTCTCGCACGCACAACGACAAAATCATCGGACTCCAATGCGCGAGCTTCGTCTTGCCGGTTGATCCACCGCAAACGTTCGCGGCGATCAGCAAAGGCATGGACCTCATCCAAGACCTGTTTTTTTGGATCTTTGAACGCTGCGTAGTACATCATTACCCCTACCTTCGCACGCGGTGCCTTCTTCAGTTCTTTTAGAGTTGTCTGGTGCCGGCCCCAAGGACCCGACCCTGTGTAATAGCCTCTCACATCGCGGGAATTTCTGCCGTGACGGTGTTCACGTATTGCGCCCTTGCCCAATGGAGAGCCCGGATGCCGTTCGCCCGTCCCGCACCCAACAGGCAATTTGCACCGCGCCGGCACTGACTGGACTGCGAAGGTGCGCAATCCGCCTCCAGGGTCCATACTTGCACGTCGAGACCCTGCAAAATGACCCGTCAGCCCCGATCCGCAAAACACACATCGGGGTTGGCCAAGACAATCGAAGGAGTTTCCGTTGAACGTTCATGTGTTCGGCGACGTCACCGTGGTGACGCCCAGCGGGCGGATCGACCACAACTCTGCCGAAAAGCTGCATGAAATGCTGCTTCCGGTCATCCGGACGCAGATCGGCGAACGCCGCGTGGTGGTCCTGGACATGGCCGATATACCCTATATGAGCTCAGCGGGCCTGCGTGTGCTGATGCTGGCCTCGCGCGAAGCCAAGAAAGAGGGCGGCCGCGTGGTGATCGCCGCCCTGCAGTCAGATATGCAGGAAATCTTCGAAATCAGCCGGTTCAACATGGTGTTCGACACCTTTGATTCGGTGCGTACGGCCATTGCCAGCATCTCGCCGAATTCCCTGGCTGCCTTCGAATCCGGTTGATTTCGTTCCTGTCGATGGTGGTGCTTCACGATCCTCCCCTGGGGTTTTCGGCAGACAGGGGCAATCACAACGAGCGGAACATGACTGGCTGGACCTGAGTTTGAGGTAGTTGACGATGAAGGTACGTTTCTGGGGAACTCGCGGCTCCCTGCCCGTCTCAGGCGGCGACCGGCAGATACGCAAGCGTCTCAAGGAGACCCTCAAGATCGCTTCCGGCAAGCATTTCGTTGATGAGCAGGCCATCGAAACCTTCATTGACGAGCAATTGCCCTTTCCGGTTCGGCATGGCTACGGCGGAAACACCTCGTGTGTGGAGATCATCGGCGATGACGGGCGCTCGGTGATCTGCGACATGGGCAGCGGCCTGCGCGAGCTGGGCCAGGCGGTCCTCGCTCACCACGGTGCCGGCAACTCCCGCGAGTACGACTTCGTGATGTCCCATGTGCATTGGGACCACATCATGGGCTTTCCCTTCTTCACACCGGCCTATATCCCCGGCAACCGCATCCGCGTCCACGGCTGTCACGACATAGTGGAAACCGCCCTGCGCCGGCAGCAGTCCGAACCCTGCTTTCCGGTGGACTTCAGTCAATTGTCCTCTGAGATCAGCTTCCACCGACTGCAACCCGGTGAGCCTGCGGAGATTGCCGGCATGACCGTGCTGCCCATACTCCAGCCTCACCACGGCGACTCCTTCGGCTATCGTTTCGAACAGAACGGCAAGACCGTGGTCTACTCCACCGACGCCGAGCATCGTCTGGAAGACAAACGACAAATCGACGCCTTCGTCGAATTTTTTCGCGATGCGGATGTGGTCATCTTCGACGCCATGTACTCCCTCGCGGACATGATCAGCGTGCGCGAGGATTGGGGACATTCCAGCAATCTGATCGGTGTGGACCTCTGTCACCTCGCCGGTGTGCGCCATTACTGCATGTTTCACCATGAACCGGCCTATGACGACGCCACCATTCATCGGGTGCTCAGCGAGACGATTCGCTACGAGGAGATCAGCCGTGAAGGTGGCCAGCCATTGAAGGTATCCAGCGCCTATGACGGGCTCATCATCGAGGTTTGAGAAACCGCTGGCCTTGTTTGTCAACGGCAAACTGAGGATCTGGCTGCGTTGGCTTGCCTGGAAGGCCGGCCGGCCGGTGGCCGCCCTGGTACTGCTTCCCCTGGCGGCACTGCCCTGGCTGATCGATATGCAGGACCTGAACCCCCTGCGCGAACCGGTGTTCGACTGGTTCCAGCGCCTGCACCCGCGCGAATTGGAACGCGACAAACACAACGTCATACTGGTTCGCATCGACGAACGCAGCATTGCCCAGATCGGTCAATGGCCGTGGAATCGAATCACCCTGGCCAATTTGCTGCAAAGAATCGAGGCGAATGGGGCCAAGGCCATCGGCCTGGATATGGTGCTTTCCGAACCTGATCGCCAGTCACCGGGAATCTACGCCGCCACACGACCCGAATTTAGCGCCGAATTGCGCGCCGCGCTCCAGGCATTGCCCTCCAACGACGGTCTTTTCGCCGAGACGGTCCGCAGGCTTCCCGTGGTCTGTGCCCGCTCCGATCAGTCACCCGACAGCGAGGATATCGGGCCGGGACAGGCCGACGGCCAGCAAACCGCCCTGGTAATCGCAGAAGAGGACGAACCCGATCCTGCCCCGCATTTACCCATGTTGAAAGGTCTGCTCACCAATCTGCCGGAGATCGAGCGGGGCTGCGCCGGGCTGGGGCTGATCAGTGGCAACCCGGACAAAGACGGCGTGGTTCGACGCATCTCGCTGCTGCAATCGAACCACAGGGGAGGATTGGAGCCTCACCTGGTTCTGGAACTCCTACGGGTAGCCACCCCCGCCCACCAAAGTGTTGTCCACAGTAACGACGAAGGCATCCGTGCGCTGGAAGTTGGCAAACACCGCTATCGCGTGGACCAGGACGGCAGCATCCGGATCTATTTCGCGCAAAACCGCAGCCAGTCCAACTACCCAGCCGTGGACGTGCTGCACGGCGACATCGAGAAAGGCAGTTTCAAGGACAAAATCGTCATTCTGGGAGCCAGCTCGATCCTGCTCCACGACCAGAAAGTCACGCCGGTCTCGAACCGAATGGATGGTATGGAAGTACTGGCAAACGCCATCGAAACATTGCTGGCGAAGCTGTCGCTGGTGCGCCCGGATGCCGCCCCCTGGATCGAAAGCGCCGCCCTGGTGGTAGCCGCCCTGCTGCTCATCACCTTCGGACCACGCCTGCACCCCGGGCTGGTCGCCGCCAGTTTCGTGACTATCGTGCTCAGCTATTTTTTGTTGAGCTACCTGGCCTTTCGCCACCATCAACTGCTGCTCGACCCCACCTACCCGGCCATCGGCCTGTCCATGGTCTTCGTCAGTCTGGGCGTTGCCGCCCTGATCCAGGAGGAGCGCAAACGTCGCCAATTGGACGCGCAGCTCCAGAGCCAACGTCTGGAGAACGCACGCATGTCGGGTGAGTTGGGAGCCGCGCGCAAGATCCAGATGGGCATCCTGCCGGACCCGCGCAAAGTTGCCTGGCTGCCACCGAATGTCGATCTGGATGCCTACCTGGACCCGGCGCGGGAGGTCGGTGGCGATCTCTACGACGCCTTCATGCTGGACGAGCATCGGCTATTCGTCATCATGGGTGACGTTTCCGGCAAGGGCGTGGCCTCCTCCCTGTTCATGGCCTTGAGCAAGGCCCTGTGCAAGAGTGCCGCACGGCGCGAAGGCGCAAACGTTGGCGCCACCCTCAGCACCGCCAACCAGGAGATCGCACAGGAAAACCCCACCGGCATGTTCGTGACCGCCTTTGCGGCCGTGCTGGATACCCGAACCGGCGAACTGGATTTCTCCAACGCCGGCCACACCACCCCCTATCTGGTTTCCTCGGCCGGTACGGTACGGCCCGTGGAACACGCCGGCGGGCCGCCCCTATGCGTCCTGGAGGACTACCAATACCCCACCGACCGCACCCGCATGGCAGCGGACGAGCTGCTGGTGATCACCACCGACGGGATTACAGAGGCGGCCACCGGCGCCCATGAGATGTACGGCGATAAGCGTATGCAGGAGCTGCTGGGCACGCTGCCAGGAGAGCTGACGGCCGGTGAAGCCGTGGCGCGCCTGCATCGCGATGTAAAACGGTTCGTCGCCGGCGCTCCGCCCTCGGACGACATCACCATACTTGCGCTACGCTACCGCGGACCGGCGCAGTCGGCAGACCAATCCTAAAATTCAAGGCACAACCGCTTCCCATGCGCATCCTGATATTGTTGACGATCCTCTCCCTGTCGCTACTTTCCGGCTGTGGACCCAACAAGCCCGACCCCAAACCCATCGTCGCCCCCATGGCGTTGCCCGCCCATCTGGAACATCGTCCACAATGGCCGTTGGAAATCATCGTCGGCAAGCTCAAGCTGCCTGCCGGCGGTCTGCATGGCCTCTGGCCGGGCCTGATTCTGGCGGTGGCACCGAGCGAGGCCGCCCCGGACACTGACGTAGCGGGTTACCTGCGCATCACCAGAGTAGGGCTATTCAGCAGTGAGGCGGAAATGATCGAACACAACGGCAAGCCTGCACTGCGCACCCGATTAATACCGGCCGACGCCCACGCGCGCACCCTGGCCGATGTCATACCGGCCCCCTTTTTCTACAGCGTGCGCGATGCGAACGGCGCCGCGGCCCAGCGGCTTCTACGGGTGCTGGATTCCATGGCCGATGATCCGGCCAGCGGCGTGAGCCCCAAGGCAATGGCCAGCGAAAGCGACGCGGACTTCGCCCTGGTAGCGGAAGAAACCGGCGTATGGGCCGTACGTTCCGGAGAGTCGCTGATACGTTCCGGCCCGTTACGCAGTCCCTTTGCAAGCTGGGACACCCTGGCGACGGAACTGAGACGGATAGGCAACAGCGTTTGGCTGGTGAAACAGGCCATGCGCGGTCCGCGGCAGGACTCCCTTGACGGCGACATCCGCCTGCAGGTACTGCGTGCTCCCGACCAACCCCTTGCCGGCCAGGAAACCGCCCTGTTCCACAACCACGACCCCATCGGCTTTCGGGCGGTCAACGACAGCAAACGGCCGGTGGACATCACCTTGCTGTTGGTAGACGGCCGTTACCGCATATCGGCCGTTCTACCGGCCCCAGGTGCGGCTGGCAGGATACCGGCCGGCAAAAACATCGGCTTTATGGCCAGTGTGGACACCCGCAGCGGGGCCGGCCTGGAACACGCCATCCTGGTGACGGTGCGCACCAGCGAGTCAGCCTCGGCCGCACACTTCAAAGATTTAGCCGACGGTTTTCTCCCCTGGGACAAGGGGGCTGTGCCCAGGTTGGCCATACAGGGAATGGAATGGCGCACAACGCCGTAGCGTAGGCCAATCGTCTCTCCTTACGCTGCGGTTTGGCGGCGTGGTTGCGGCCAATCTTGCAAAAGTTTTCAGATTCGGCTCAGGATCGTTGAATCGAAAACTTTTGCAAAATGACGGTTAGGCCATCAAACGCCGCACCGGTACGAATAGACAGCCATCACGTCACGCAATTCTTCCAGCAGGGCCTGGGTTTCGATTCGGTCCAGGGTATCGAGTTCCGGCGGCCGCTTGCCGGATTCCAGGTCACGGATCAACAAATTCACCTCGCGGCAACCGCGCTGGCACAGCAATTCCAGCGCCGCGTCGAGCTTCATCTGATCCATACCCATGGCCGACAACCTCAAACAATTCAGAATATCATTGCATGATTATATATCTGTCATCCATTTGACAAGAGACACGGATCAACTAGTTGTTTTATGAACAGGAGTAATATTCCTATAAAAGAAACTGTCCGTAGTCGCCGAAGGATCAGGCAGGCGGGCAGAGAGGGTGAAAATGGCGGACTACGACAACGAATCCCCCCGGCCATTGGTGGATAGGACCACCAGCCAAAAGGTTATGCCCAATCCCACACCGGGCATGATGGAGTGCGGCGCGGCCATACCCACCGACGCCATGGAAAGGTTCCTGACCAGCTTCGAACGCAGCGCCCGACGCTGGGAAATCGTCGTCTATCCGGCGCTACTGGCCTTCATCGTATTGGCCGCTTACGGCTTCTTCCTGATCTACAACCTGACCTATGACATGCATGTTGTGGCCGGAAGCCTGGACCCGAACATGGGCGAACACATGGTGCAGTTGTCGACGAATATGGAACAAATGGCAAACAACGTAGCGGTGATGACCCACCAGATCCAGTCCATGACCGGGGATATCCGCGACATCTCTGGCAAGCTGGACTCCATGGAGCATATGGAGAACCTTGCCCCCATGCTGACGCGCCTGGAGCGGATGGATCACTCCATGCAAAATATCGTTATCTCCATGGATATGATGCGCCAGGACATGGCGATGATGAGTAAGAACGTTTCCCGCCCCATGTCGATGCTCAACCGCATGATGCCTTGGTAAGGCTCCGTACCGAAAAGGGAACTTCCTTTCTGAGAAGCACCTCACAGATTTACGGGAACTCAGTGCTTGACCGGCGGTTTTTCAACCCTTCGAACTTTACGTGAATTTCGCTTTGTCGATAAACTTCCGCTGTACGAAATTTACAGACATGGCAAGAAGACCATGAGTTCGACGCAAAACAATAACCGCATACAAGTTATCGACCGCGCCGCATCCCTGATCGACGCGATTGCCCGCTATCGGGACCCGGTGAGCTTGAAGATTCTCAGTGCCGAAACCGGTCTGCACGCATCGACCGCGCACCGGATTTTGGGCTCTTTGATCCAGAACCGCTTGGTGGAGCGGGATCCGGCAGGTCACTATCGGCTCGGGCTTCGGCTCCTGCAACTCGGCGTTCGCCTGCACAGCAACATCGACCTTCGATCCGTTGCCCTGCCCGTGATGGGGCGTCTTCGCGATGAGCTGGGCGAGTCCATCAATCTCACCATCCGCGAAGGTGACGAAGTGGTCTACATCGAAAAGGCCACCCCCAACCGCATGATGCATGTGCAACAATTGGTAGGCGCCAGAGCGCCACTGCATGTCACCGCCGTGGGCAAACTGATGCTCGGGGCAGCCGGAGACGACGCCATTCGCGGCTACGCGCAGCGCACCAATCTGCCGGCCTACACGCGTAACACCATCAACTCCTTGCCACGCCTGCTGGAAGAATGCGCCAACTCGTTGAAATTGGGCTATGCCCTGGACAACGAAGAGGCCGAAATCGATGTGGGCTGCATCGGCGTGCTGCTGTACGATGGCTCCGGGAACGTAGCCGCCGGTCTATCGGTTTCCGCCCCCATTGACCGCCGTCGGCGCGCCTGGGTGGACAATATGCTCGATGCCGGCCGGGAGATCTCCCGTCAACTGGGCCATCATCCGCCGCAATAGCCTCAGCCCTTCAGGGATCTATTTCCGCCCTGTACAGGTCTGACGAAGGTATCGAACCGTTACCTCTTCGCCCGTTGAGGGTCCTTCATGAGCCGATCCCGCTGGTTGCTGCTGGCTTTGATCCTTGCCGCGTTCGCCGCGTTCTTCTGGTTCGATCTTGGCCGCTATCTAAGCCTGGACTACTTCAAAACCCAGCATGCGGCCGTTGAGACCTACCGTCAGGCCCACCCCTGGCTGACCGCCGGCATTTATTTTTTGGTGTATGTGATCGTTACCGGCTTGTCGCTTCCCGGCGCCACTGTCATGAGTCTTGCCGGGGCGGCGATCTTCGGTTTGCTGTGGGGCACGGTGATCATTTCCTTCGCCTCCAGCATAGGTGCCACACTCGCCTTCCTGGCCTCGCGTTTCCTGCTGCGCGATTGGGTACAGAAACGCTTCGGAGAGCGTCTGAAAACCATCAACGCGGGTATCGCCAAAGACGGAGGTTTTTATCTTTTCACCCTGCGCCTGGTTCCGCTTTTCCCGTTTTTTCTGATCAATCTGACCATGGGCCTGACCCCTATTCGCACCTGGACCTTCTACTGGGTTAGCCAGCTCGGCATGCTGGCGGGAACCATTGTCTACGTGAATGCCGGCACCCAACTGGCCAACATCGAGTCCCTTGGTGGGATACTCTCACCAGGGTTGTTGGCCTCCTTCGCCCTGTTGGGCGTTTTTCCGCTGGTGGCGCGCAAACTCATCGAATGGCTACAGGCACGCAGGGTCTATGCGGGTTTTGAACGCCCGCAACGCTTCGATCGCAATTTGATTGTCATTGGTGCCGGCTCGGCGGGACTGGTTTCGGCCTACATTGCAGCGGCGGTACGGGCCAAGGTCACACTGGTGGAAAAACACCGTATGGGTGGCGATTGCCTCAACACCGGTTGCGTCCCATCCAAGACCCTTATCCAGGCCGCCCGTCAAGCGACGAGTGCCCGGCGCGCCACCGGCTACGGCGTAAAAACCGCTGTCGAGGTGGACTTTACAGCGGTGATGGCGCGGGTAAAGAGCGTCATCCGAAAAATCGAACCCCACGATTCGGTGGAACGTTACACTGACCTGGGCGTGGAGGTCGTACAGGGAGAGGCGCGGATCACCGATCCTTGGCGCGTGAAAATTCGCGCAGCAAACGGGGAGCAGCGCACCCTCAGCGCCCGCAGCATTGTCGTTGCCGCCGGCGCCCACCCATCGGCTCCACCCATTCCGGGGTTGGACGAGGTCGGTTATATCACCTCCGACACCCTCTGGGAGCTGTCCGAGCTACCGACCCGCCTGTTGGTGCTGGGCGGCGGACCGATCGGTGTCGAGATGGCCCAGGCCTTCGCCCGTCTGGGTTCCCGCGTAACGGTGGTGGAGATGTTGCCACGCTTGCTGGTGCGGGAGGACAAGGAGGTCTCCAGCCTGATCGAGCACCAATTCTCGAGCGAGGGCATCGAGATCCTGACGGGGTACCGTGCCCAGGCGTTCACTCGTGACACCGCCGACAAGATACTGATTGCACAGTCCGAAGAAGGAGAGCGCCGCATTCCCTTCGATACCTTGCTGGTGGCTGTCGGCCGCAGCGCCAATCTGAGCGGCTACGGTCTGGAAGACCTGGGGATCGACACGAACCGGCCCCTGGAGGTCAACGCGTTTTTGCAGACCCGCTTTCCCAACATCTACGCCGCCGGAGACATCATTGGCCCCTTCCCCTTCACCCATGTGGCGGCCCACCAGGCCTGGTATGCCTCGGTCAATGCCTTGTTCGATCCGTTCAAGAAGTTCCGCGCAGACTATTCGGTCATACCCTGGGCGACGTTCACAGAGCCGGAAGTGGCCCGCGTCGGTCTGAACGAGCAGGAGGCCAAAGAGCAAGGTATCGAATACGAAGTGACCCGTTACGGCCTGGACGATCTGGACCGCGCCATTGCCGACGGCGTTGCCCAGGGCTTCGTCAAGGTACTGACACCGCCCGGCAAGGACCGGATTCTCGGTGTGACGCTGGTCGGCGAGCACGCCGCGGACCTGCTGGCGGAGTGGGTGCTGGCCATGCGCCACGGCATCGGCCTGAACAAGATCCTCGGCACCATACATATTTACCCCACCCTCGCCGAGGCCAACAAATATACCGCCGGGCAGTGGAAGCGTGCCCACGCGCCAGAACGACTATTGGCGTGGGTGGAGCGTTTCCATGCTTGGCGGCGCGGCTGACCCACCCACCGGCGGCACCCCAAATAAAACGCCGGAAATTGACCTCAATCCTAAAGCGGCCGTGCTCCCCGGCCGAATCTGAATCCGTCTGGATCGCGCCGAGCGCCGACCCGATATCCGATTCAGCAACGTTCGAGGAGCCACCCAATGCAAATGCGAAGCCTGTTCGCCGGCCTTTTCTTTTGGTCGCTGTCCACCTGTGTATGGGCCGGTAGCGAGATCCCCTTTCCCGCGGATTGGAAAAACTGGGAATCGGTCAGCACCGCGCTGACCGGGATCGGCGCCCTGCCGGGTTGCGACGCCGACGTCAGCGCCCTGCCCCCTATCTATCAGGAAACCGTAGAGACCTACTGCAACGTCCGCCCGGAGGGTCCTGGTGCGGTTGAAATCCTCGTGGACCCGGCGCAGACGGCGGTGTATTCCAGCCGCGCAGGCGGTTACAAGGATGGAGCGGATATGATTCTTCGCCTCAAGGACTTGGGCGTCCTGTTCGTCACGGGCCACCACGGCGGCAAAGCCCTGTACGGTGTCTTCAAGGAGGATGGTACCGACATCACCAGCGCCGAGGCAGGTAACGGCCTGTCCGCCGGTGTCTGCCGCGAATGCCACTCCGGCTATTCGGCATTTTGTGTTGAAGGTCAATGCGGCTCCCGCCGATAGGTCCGAGAGAACAAGTAAAACGTCAGCATCCGTCGGACCTTGGGCATCCACTGCCGGACAGTGCCGGCACTCCCCCAATGATCCGACTGTCGACCGACCACGGGACCACCGCCTGAAAGGGGTAAGGGCATGAGCGCAATCCGATTCTCTAAACTGTCGACCGCCATCCTGCTGGGCATGGTGGCAGTAGGCTTCCTAAACAGCGCGGCCTTCGGTGTGGTTTTGTACCAACGGCTCACCACGCAGGCTTATCACGAACTGGTGCAGGTATCCGAGGCGCTGCTGCGGCCCATCATCATCCGTTCCAGCAGAGGAGTGAACGGCGGCAATCTGATGAAGCTGCGCGGCAACGATGCCGAAGAGTTGTACGAAGGTTCGGGCGTGCTCTACCTGCGCATGGAGGGGACCTCCCAGGGCTCGCCGAAAACGGCATTCGCCGCTGCCCTGCCACCGCAATTGCTGTCGCACAGCTACACGGCCAAGGGCTTGGACGAACGGGCACTGTCCGCCACCGCCCAGCGCCTGGCGCACCAGGAGGTGGATCACACTCAGGGTCTGTTGGTATTGAAACACGACCTGAACGTGAAAAACGGCGGCCGTATCGTAGCGGTATTCTCCGCCAGCTCTCTCGCATCGGTGGCCCGCGACACCCTGTTTTCCGTGGCCGTCATCGGCGCCATCGTGTTCGTGCTTACCCTGGCAGTCGCCCTGTTCATCGGTCGCTCGATCTCCTCGCCGATCACCAAGGCATCTCGGGAGATCAAGGAGATCAGCGAAACCCTGGACCTCACAGCCACTGTCCATGTGCATACCCGTAACGAGATCGCCGATATGGCCACTGCCTTCAACGGTCTGCTCGCCAAGGTGCGAGAGATCCTGGGCAACGTCGGGGAAACCGCCAACCATCTTCACCGACAAGCAGTGGTGGTAGGCAAGGTAGCGGATCAAACCAATGACCGGATGCGCGCCCAAAGCGATCAAACCGGACAGGTGGCGGTAGCCATCAACCAAGTGTCCGCTGTCGTTGAAACCGTGGCAAACAATGCGCAGGCGGCGGCCGAAGCGGCAGAAAGCGCCAATCAGCAGGCCCACCGGGGTACGGATGAGGTCGGAAAGACCGTGCAACGCATTCGCCAACTCGCCCACGAAATGGATGGTTCGTCGCGTCTGGTGGACGAGTTGGGCAAGGATAGCGCCAATATCGGCGGCGTGTTGGATGTGATCCGTGGAATCGCCGAACAGACCAATCTGCTGGCCTTGAATGCGGCGATAGAGGCCGCGCGCGCAGGCGAAAACGGCCGCGGTTTCGCCGTGGTCGCCGACGAAGTCCGCACCCTGGCCAGCCGTACACAACACTCCACCCAAGAGATTCAGGCCATGATCGAGCGCCTGCAATCGAAAATGGAGGCCGTAACCCAATCCATGGAGAACAGTCGCGGCATGGTACAGTCCAGCGTCGATCAGGCCGATTCAGCCCGCGCCTCCTTTGGGCTGATCGCCACCGCGGTGGCCACCATCAACGACATGAACACCCAAATCGCCATCAGCGTTCAGGAGCAGGCGCGAGCTACCGAGGAAGTCAACGGAAACGTCGTGCGCATCAACGACCTGACAATACACACGCAGGAAGATATCCAGTCGGCGGCGGCGGCCAATGCCAGACTCAACGAGATGGTCGGCCGCCTGCAGGAATTACTGGATCGTTTCCACGTTTGAATGTGAATGAAACCTCGGACGAAAAAAAGCCGGCCACCTTGCGGTAGCCGGCTTTTTCCAATCGATCCCGACCGAATCAGATATACAGACAGATATCGGATTGGCCAGCGAACTCGAAGAAGGTGGCGGCACCACCAAACTCCAGTCCGTCGATGAAATCGGAACTGTCGAAATCGAACAGGTCCACGGTCATCTGGCAGGCAACGAGTCGCACCTCGGCTTCCTGACAGAGTTCACGCAATTCCTCGATGCTGGCGACGCCCTTGGCGGCCATCTTCTTCTTCATCATGGAGGTCATCATGCCCTGCATACCCGGCAGGGTGGTCAGCAGCACGGGGAACCACTTGTCCATGCCC